>CABUVB010000026.1 GCA_902494815.1 uncultured Collinsella sp.
AGCGCACATTAAGTGCTCTTCGGCTCGTGCGGAACTCGCGATAAATCTCACAGGCCGCGCGCGGGCCCCTGTGGGCGAGCAAGCTGCGGAAACTCGGTTGGTCCAAAGTAATATCGTGCGAACGGAATTCTGGCTGATGAACTGTTCGCGATAAAGACTCGATAGGTAGCCCCCTCTATACCCTTTTATAAGTTGCGGTGAAATAAGGACTGAATTTGGGGTTGAATCGTTTAAACAGTCCCTATTTCACCGCAACTTATGGGAGGGGTAGAAAAAGGCGGAGGCCCTGGAGAGGGACTCCGCCTTATATACAGGGGGCGATGGTATTCGCGTACCGTGGAATTAGACCAGACGGGCGTTGATCGTCTTGGCGATCTCGGCGGCGTCGGTGGAACCCTTGACGGTGGCACGGAAGTCCTCGTCCATGAGCGCCTCGGCGACCTTGGACAGGATCTTGAGGTGCGTAGTGCCGGCCTGGGCACCGGGGATGAGCAGGGCGATAGCCACGTTGACGGGAGCGCCGTCCATGGTATCCCAACCGGTCACGCCGGACTCGTCCTTGACGACGATGACGGCAGCCTCGGTAATGGCGTCGGACTTGGCATGCGGGATGGCGAAGCCCTCCATCATGCCCGTGGTACCCTCGGCCTCGCGGGCCAGGAAGGCGTTCATCACGGCGTCGGCGTCGCCGGCGATACCGGCCTTGACGGCCTGGTTGGAAACGAAGCTCAGAGCCTCGTCACGAGAAGCGAAGTCCTCGGCGACAAAAACATTCTCGACCTTCACGAAGTCGGCAGCCTCGGACTTGGGGGCCTCGACGGCAGCGGCCTTGGGGGCCTCGACGGGCTTGGCGGCAGGAGCGGCCTTCTGGTTCTTCTCGAAGTCGTACTTCTTGAAGGCCACGAACATGATGCCACCGACCACGGCGCCGATGAGGATCGCGAGGACCCACAGCGGACCGTTCTCGACAACGGGCAGGACCAGGAAGCCACCGTGAGGCGCCGGATCGTGAACGTTGAACATAATGGTCAGGATCGAAGCGATAGAGGAACCGAGCATCATGATGGGCATGACGGGCCAGATGTTCTTGGTCATGAACGGAATGGCGCCCTCGGTGATGTGGGTGCAACCAAGGATGAGGTTGACGACACCGGCGTCGTGATCCTCCTGGCTGAAGTACTTCTTGCCGACAACGACGGCAAAGGTGGTAATCAGCGGCGGAACGATGCAGGCGGCGGAGACGGCAGCCATGAAGTTGGTGCCGAAGTTGTAGGTATCGGTGCCAACACCGGCGGCCAGAGCCTCGGTGAGCATAGCGGTACCGGTGACATAAGCAGCCTTGTTGACCGGGCCACCCATGTCAAAGGCGCACATGCAGCCGATAGCAAGACCCAGGACAACGGCGCCAGAGGCGGACAGGCCCTTGAGGAAGTCCATCATGGCGGTGTTGATGGCAGCCATGGGGCCGGAAATGCCGAGCATGACCAGGCCGACGATGGCGGTCGAGAACAGCGGGTACAGGAAGATAGCCTTGAGGCCGTCCAGGTTCTTGGGCAGACCGGCAAAGACCTTCTCGAGCAGCAGGATGACATAACCGGCGAGGAAGCCACCGACGATGCCGCCCAGGAAGCCGAAGCCCACGCCGGCGCCACCGGCGTCGATCATGCCGGTCTCGGCGTTAACAGGCAGGCCCTGGATGGCGATCATACCAGCAACAAAGCCGGGGACGAGCGCCGGGCGCTTGCCGATGGACTCGGCGATGTAGGCGGAAAGCACCGGAACCATGAGGTTCATGGCGATGCCGCCGATGATCTTGAGCATCGCAGCAAAGCTGTTGTAGTCAGACGCCGTCGAATCGAAGGACGTAATGCCCCACAGGAACGAAACGGCGGTCAGAACACCACCAGCAACGACGAAGACCAGCATGTGGCTGACGCCGTTCATGAGGTGCTTGTAGATGATGTGGCCGATGGACTCCTTCTCCTCGACCTCGTCCTCGACATCGGCAGCGGCTGCAACCGTGCTGTCGCCCTTGGCGGCGAGCGCGCGGTCAATCAGCTTACCGGCGGCCTCAACGGACAGGGCCTTGGAAACACCAACGGAAACCATGGGCTTGCCGGCGAAACGCTCAGCCTGGACATCCTTGTCGGCTGCGACGACGACGGCCTTGGCACCAGCGATCTCACTCTTGGTGAGCTCGTTCTCGACACCGACCTGGCCATGAGTCTCGACCTTAATGGTCAGACCGCGCTCGGCAGCTGCCTTCTCCAGCGCCTCCTTCGCCATGAAGGTGTGCGCAATGCCGGTCGGGCAACCGGTCGCGGCGATGATGTCAAACTTAGCCATGTGTCCCTCCTTCTTGAGTACAGCGCCCGCGGGCGCTCCCCTACACGCGCTTCGATGCGCGTTTTTCCACAACTGAAAGATACCAACCTACCGTCCGCGTGAGAAGAGACAAGGTGCAATTCTCCGGTGAAAGGTTCTTTCATAACCGTAAACGGTAAGTGAAAGTTTACCATCAACACTTGAAACGGCAAGGTGTATCTTGTAATTGAAAATGCCCGTATACTATGGCATTGCGAATCAAATTAGATTTTCATGCCAACCAGGAGCCATCCATGACCGATAGTAGCAAGAGCGCACTTTCCCTCATTAGCACCCATCAGGGATACAGCGAATCCGAGCAGCGCATTGTCGACTATATATTGGAGCACCAGTCCGAGGCTCCACGCCTCACGGCGGCTCAGCTCTCACGCGCCGCCACCACGTCCGAAGCGACCGTTTCGCGCTTCTGCCGCAAGCTGGGCTTTGGTAGCTTCCGCAGCTTTCAGTTTTCGTTGGCGAGGGATTTGGAAAGCCAGCGCAACGAGGGCCTGACCGACGAGGTCTCGCTCGACAATATGGAGCAGAGCCTCAAGAACATCCTGGCTGCCAAGGTGAGCGAGCTTAATGCGACTATCGACGGGATCGACCACGATACGCTGGCGGCTGTTGTGCATGCCCTTAAGCATGCAGGGGTTATTGAGTTTGCGGCTGTGGGCAATACGAACGCGGTCGCGCTCGATGCGACGTTTAAGTTTTCGCAGCTGGGCCTGCGCTGCATGGCGAGCACCATTAGCGAGACATCAATCGGCTTTGCACTCACGTTACGCCCGGGTGACGTTATCGTGCTGATTTCGAACTCAGGCAAGTCGCGTCGTTTGAATCGCATGGCAAAAGCGGCTAGCGACTGCGGTGCCACCGTAGTCGTCATCAGCAGCGACAGCAAATCCCCGCTCGCGCGCCTGGCAGACTACACTTTTAATACCGTCAACCACGAAGCGCTGCTGACGACGGGCGACTTTGCGTTCTCCAAGATCAGCGCCACGATGATCATCGAAGTCATCTACAACTTCTTGCTGCCCGAGATTGAAGACGCGCGTGAGCATATCAGCTACTACGAGGAGCTCATCCAGCCGGATAAGGTCGTTGAGTAGGTAGATTGGGAAGCCGATAGACGCCTCTCGTCACGAAACCCGCCCATCTACTACGTTTTAACCGCAACTGCCAACCATACACCCAAAATAGAGAAAACCGCAGGTGTTCTACCTGCGGTTTTCTTTTTGCAATTCTTGGCATGGTTGCCGATGCCCTACCAAACGTAGTAGATGGACCCGTTTCGTGGCGGCCGGGTTGGACATGCTTGTGGCGGCTCGACCTAGGCACGCGCCTCCGCAAGCATCTGCCTGGCGTGCGCCAGGCTTGCCTCGGACTGATCGCCGCTCAACATGCGGGCGATCTCGGCGGTACGCGCTTCGCCGGTTACCTCGTCCAAATGCGTCTGGGGAACATCGCCCGGTTCCTTGCTGACAACATAATGCTTGTCAGCCATGACGGCGACCTGCGCCAAGTGGGTTACGACAATCACCTGATGCGTAGCGGCGAGATCTGCCAGCACGCCCGCGAGCGCACGCGCCGTGGAACCACCGACGCCAGCATCGACCTCGTCAAACACCAGCGTATCGACACCGTCCGCGTTACCGAGGACAACCTTACTTGCCAACATGACGCGGCTGAGCTCGCCGCCCGACGCAATGCGGCGCAGGGGACGTGGAGTCAAACCGGCACCGCTGCGGTATAGCAGCTCGTAGCTCGAAGGACCAACGGGCGTCCACTCAGCACGGGGAAGATCGCGCGACTCCCAGACGAGCTCGGCGCCGCCCATCTCCAGGCGAGCCATCTGGCGGCCAACCTCGTGACAGAAGCGCGGGGCCGCCGTATTGCGGGCGCGCTTAAGTGCCTTGGCAGCGGCAAACAACTCGCGCTCAGCGCTCCCGAGTGCCTCACGCGCCTTTTTGATCTGTTCATCGCCATCATCGACCAGGGACAGCAGCTCTTGCGAGCGATCGCGCATGGCAAAAACATCGTCCATGGTGGGGCCCCACTGACGCAACAGGCCCTTGAGGTCGGAATACCGCTCACGCATGCGAGCGAGCTCGCGCGGGTCGAAGGCGACGCCATCGCGATAGGCACGAAGCTCGTTCGCGCAATCCTCAAGTGAGATACAGGCATCCGAAAGCGCATCGGCAATGTCGCCCAGTTTGCGATCGACGGTAGCCATTCGGGAAAGCTCCACCACGGCACTGTTCACGGCATCGAGCGCTCCCCCTTCGGCGGCAAGCGATGCATGGGCATCGTTAGCCGTGGCAACCAGTACCTCGGCATGTTCGGAGCGCGGCAGCAGTTCCTCGAGTTCCTCATACTCGCCTGGCTTGGGGTCGACCTCGGTGATACGCTCGAGGGCAAAACGCGCTTCCTCGACGCGACTCCCCTGCGCACGCGAGGCCTCCTCGACGCGACGGACCTCCTTGGCAGCCGCGCGCGAGGCTTTAAAACAGGCGCGGTACACATCCAGCGCCTCAAGCGCAGAGCGCCCCGCCCAGGCATCGACCATCGCAACGTGATGCGCCGGATCGAGCAAGCGCTGGTGCTCGTGCTGGCCGCACAGATCCATCATCACGCCAACGCGCTCCGAAAGCTCGCGCACGCTGGCGATGCGGCCGTCAATCTTCACTCGGCTACGGCCCTCGGCAGAAAGGCTGCGCTGCACGGTAAAACCCTCCGTGTCGTGTGGACCGTCGAACAGCCGCGCCTCGACGCTCGCCAGCGCCTCGCCCTCGCGCACCGTCGACGAATCCGCGCGCTCACCCAAAATAAGCTTGAGGGCCGAGAGCAGCGCGGTCTTGCCGGCGCCGGTCTCGCCGGTCAGGACAGTCAGGCCGGCACTCGGCACCAGCGTCGCCTCGCGAATGAGTGCAATGTTAGAAACCTGCAGCTCATCGATCATGACGGACTCCGTAGAATACGCGGCTCACCGAGTTATAGAAGCTCTCGGGACCGTAATCGAGCAGTAGCACATCTCCGGGCCCGCGGCGCACGGCCACGCTCTCAACGGTGCCATCGCAGGTAATAAACTGTCCATCGATAGCGATCGCCGGAACGCTCGGACGGTCATCAGACATAAAGATTTCGACGACATCACTCGGCGAAGTCAAGAAGGCACGGGCCTGAATGGTGTGCGGCGCAATGGGTACGCAGACCATGCCCGAATAGTCGGGGCTCACGATGGGGCCACCGGCACTGAGCGCGTAACCCGTAGAACCAGTCGCCGTGGACACGACCACGCCGTCGCCACGCAGGCGATCGATATGGTGGCCGGACACCGTGATGTCAAACTCGACCATATCGGACAGGGGGCCGCGCGTGAGCGCCATGTCGTTGAGGGCGAAGGTGCGCACGACATCCTTCGTACCGTCTTCGCGCACGGACACGATATCCGCGGCGATGGTAGCGCGACGGCTCACATGCAGCTCGCCGGACAGGGCGTCGCTCACGACCTGCAGAATGTCGCGCTCCTCGGGACTCGCAGCCGTCAAAAAGCCCAGGTGACCATAGGAAAGACCGAGGATAGGAATCTCGCGATGGTTGAGGATGCGGGCAGCGCGCAGCAACGTACCGTCGCCGCCGAGCGTAATGACCAGATCGGAGCCGTCAATATCAGGCGTGCTCTGAATCTTGGATCGCTGGTCGGCAGCCCATGCGACCTCATAGCCCTGGCGCGTCAGCCAAAGCTCGAGCATCAGGCCGCTCTCGACCGCCTCTTGCTTGTAGTAATTGGGAACCAGAAAGACCTTCATAGCGTTGCAGCTTTCTCGCTCAAAACCAATACCTGGGATTGCAGCTCATCGTCGGTACGTCCGCCGGGGGCACACCTCATGCCGTACAGGAAAAACTCAACGTTGCCCTTGGCACCATGAATGGGTGACACGCACACATCGACCGGGAACAGCCCCTTGGCAGCAAAGAGTTCAACTGCCGCAACGAGTGTATCGCGGCGCACGGTGGGATCGGTCACAATGCCGCCCTCGCCCACCAGCGCCGCCGGAGCCTCAAACTGCGGCTTTACGAGCGTGCAGAATGCACCCGTAGGCGCGAGACACGCCAACACCGCATCGATAATGTTCGCGATGCTGGTAAACGAGACATCACACACAGCCAGGTCGATGGTGCCGGCATAGCCAAACTCAGGCAGCTGCGTCACGTTGGTGCGCTCATGCAGCGTCACGCGATCGTCCTGACGCAACGACCAATCGAACTGGGCGCGGCCCACGTCCACCGAGACAACGGTCGCAGCTCCGCGCTTGAGCAGGCAATCGGTAAAACCGCCGGTAGAGCAGCCCACATCCAGACAGGCAAGACCCGTCGGATTGATGCCAAACGCATCAAGCGCGCCTTCGAGCTTAAGACCGCCGCGGCCAACATAGGGAATGCGCCCCTTCACGTGCAGCGGCAGCCCCGGGATAACCTTAAGGCCCGGCGAAGTCAAGCGCTCACCGCCACTCGAGACCAAGCCGGCCATAAGAGTGCGAAGGGCATCCGCGCGATCGGCGCAGATGCCCTGTGAAATCAGTTCGTCATCAAGACGCACGCGTTTCATGAATGCCATCAACCATTCGTATCCGGAGATGCGGCCTAGCTATCCTGGGATTCGTTTGCCGCATCCTCATCGTATTCCTGCTCGAGCTTGTCGGCCTCACGCGGCGTCAACTCAAACTTGTCGACCATATCGACCGCGCGGGAGCCCAGCTCAATCGCTTCGTCAAACAAATCGAGCGAACGCTCCAAGGAGGTATCCTTGGAGCGAACGGTAGCGATAATCTGATCCAGACGGTCCGAGATCTCATCAAAGTTACGGACAGAACCCTCTGGCATGGCTACTCCTCGACGGAGTCGATGTCAGCCTCGGCGGCGTCCGCATCCTCGGCCAGCACGCCAGCCTCAGCTTGGGCAACCGCAACCTTGGCGGCAGCCTCGGCAGCCTGCGCCTCCTCGCGAGCGCGATCTTCGGCCAGCAGCTCCTGGTACAGGTCCTCGCCCGGCAGCTCCTCGCTGCGAGCGATCTTGCCCAGCACGCCGTTGACGAACGACGCGGACTGGTCGGTGCCATAGGCCTTGGCAAGCTCGACAGCCTCGTTGATCACGATGGCGTCCGAGACCTCCTCGTCGGTGAGGAAACGCATCTCGTAAACGGCGATACGCAGCAGGTTGCGGTCGGCGCCGGGCATGCGCATAAGATCCCAGTTCTTGGCAACAGAGCGCAGAGCACAGTCGATGCGGTCGATATGCTCGTAGGCACCGCGGCACAGCTCCAGCGCATAGGGGTCGAGGGGACCCTTCGAGATCAGGAAATCACCCTCGAGGACGCGCTCGAGCGGGCTGTCCGTGGCCTCGGCCTGGAACAGAAGCTGAAGCGCCTGACTGCGGGCAAGCGTGCGCCCGCGATAAACCTTAAGGCTCAAAGGTTACTCCTTGGGGAAAACGAGGCCGTCGATGCAAACGTCAACGCGCTCGACCTCAACGCCAACCTGGGCATCGATGGCGGCGACCACGGCGGCGCGAACGGCCTCGGCGAGTTTCTTGAACGGATAGCCAAAGAACACCACGACACGCACGGTGAGTGCGAGCTTGTCGCCGATGACCTCGGCCTCGACCGCCGGCTCGGAAGCCGGGGCCTTGGACGAGAGCATCATGGAGACAAGGTTGGTGGCAAGGTCCTTGACGCCAACGGAGGCGATGCCCTCGACATCCGACACGGCGCGCGAAACGATGGCGGTCAGAACATCGGGCGAAATGCCGATGCCGTCAATCTTGATTTCCTGGGGCATGAGTCCTCCTAGAAGAGTTGGTGCTAGACGCGGGAGACGAACTTGCCGTCGCGGGTGTCAACCTTGATGACCTCGCCCTCGTTGAGGTACATGGGGACCTGGATGACAGCGCCGGTGTCGATCGTGGCCGGCTTGGTGGAACCCTGGACGGTGTCGCCCTTAAAGCCCGGGTCGGTCTGGACGATGGTGGTCTCGATGAACATCGGCGGGGTCACGCCCATGAGCTCATCGTCGGCAAAGAGCAGCTGGCAGATGTCGTTCTCGCGCAGCCACTTGGAGTTCTCGCCCACCATGTCCTCGGGAACGGGAACCTGCTCATAGGTCTCGTTGTCCATGAAGATGTAGTCGGCGCCATCGTTGTAGAGGTACTGGAACTCACGGGTGGTGAGCATGACGCTCTCGAACTTGGTGCCGGCGTTGCAGGTGTTCTCGACGACACGGCCGCTCTTGATGTCGCGGGTCTTGTAGCGCACAAACGCGCCGCCCTTGCCCGGCTTGACATGCTGGAACTCGACGATGGTGTAGACCTTGTCCTTGATGCGGAGACCGAGGCCGTTCTTGAAGTCGGCGGTAGAAATGGTAGGCATAGCGACCTTTCTTGTTATGGGCAGAACGCACAAGCGTCCAAATTACATACGACCGAAATTATACACTTGCTGACGGCGCCTGCAGCGAGCGCATAAAAAGAGAACGCGGGGCGTCCGAATCGATCCGGACGCCCCGCCCCAAAAATCTATCAAAATGGGCTAGCAATCGATGACGTGCAGGTCGTGCGGGGTCTTGGTGAAGGGCTCGTAGCCGTTCTCGGTGACCACGCCGTAGTCCTCCAGACGCACGCCGCCCACACCGGGCAGATACACGCCGGGCTCCATGGTGATAACCGAGCCGACCTCGATGGTGTTCTTGCTACGGTTGAAGTTGGGCAGCTCATGGATGTCGATGCCCACGCCGTGACCCAGACCATGGTTGTAGTAATCGCCATAACCGGCATCGCCAATGATCTTCTTGGAAAGCTTGAAAATGTCGTTGCCCTCGACGCCCGGATGGATGGCGGCGACGCACTCCTCGTGCGTACGGCGCACGAGTGCGTACAGGTCGAGCTGCTCCTGCGTGGGCTCGCCCATCACGACGGTGCGCGTCATGTCGGAACGATAATCGCAGTAGCCCGCGCCGTAATCCATGAGAACGAAATCGCCCTTCTCGATGACACGGTCGCTCGGGACGGCATGCGGGTTGGCGGTGTTGGGACCGCTCGCCACGATGGAGCCGAAGGCAAGGCTGTCGGCGCCGTTGGCGAACATAAAGTTCTCGAGCTCGTTGCGAACCTGCTTCTCGGTCATACCGGGCTTAATAAAGCCGAGCATATGCTGGAAAGCGGCATCGGTGATCGACTGCGCATGGCGCATAAGCTCGATCTCCTCGGCATCCTTGATGGCGCGCATCTTGCGGATGTCGTCGTGCATCAGCGGCAGCATACAGGCGACGGAACGGTCCTCCAGGCCGCGCTGAATACCCTGGTAGAAGTTAATCTGCATATCGTCCTCGACAGCGCAGACGCGGCACTTGTTGGCTGCGATCTTGCCGGCGACCCAACCGGGGATGGTGCCCTCGTCCATGTCGTAGACCCAGGGGCTGCCGGCGGGCGTGTTCTCCTCAAAGCTGTTGAGGTAGCGCGAGTCGGTATGGAACAGGCACAGGTCAGCCGTAATAAACGCCGCGTGCGGGAACTCGAAGGTGTAGTCGAAGACGCCCTTCACGCCCGTAAGCCAACGAAGGTTGGCCTCGTCGCGCACCACGATGGCATCGTAGCCACGCTCGACCATCAGGGCACGGACACGCTCGATACGACCGGCAGGACCGGCAGCAAACTCAGACATGCAGATTCCTTTCTTGTTGTCTCTATATAGACGGGACGGGACTCAATCGAACGACGGAATCGCATGCGATCCGCAACCGATTGAAAACCCGCCCCTCAACATGATACGAAAGACAATGGATGTCAATAAATCTTAGAGAAGTTCTTTGCGAGAAGCCAAGTAGGCGTGAGCATGGCGCTCAAGAACCTCGTCCTCAACGCACGTTAGACGAATAGCGCCGAGTGCCGCGGGCAGCGGCAACATACTGCGGTTCGAGCGGACAAACTGCTGCCTGCGGAACTCCTCGATATATGCGGCAGGCTCCAGATCGAAGGCAAGTTCCTCGATGCCAAAGTCCTCCAGGCAGTCATCGACCTCAAAGACGTAATCGATATCAAAGTCGCAGGCATCATGTGCTAGGCGCGCCTCAAAGCGCATGCCCTCGGATAACAGCTGATAGGCAGGGACCTGCGAAGCGGCATCGCCCAAGCAGGCGCGCAGGGTACGCTCCCCCGTCTTGCCAAAATCGAGCGCATGGCGAGCGCTCGGGTTCGTGGCCATCAGTACGTCCTTACGGGCAGTCTGAGACCATTGAACGGCATTGACGAGCGCGACCTCCTCGCCCGCGAGAATCTCGGGGACGGTCTCAGTAAACTGATTCCAGCGGGACTTACTGCTCGAAAGCATGGTGCCAACAAGCACCACAAAGCCGAGCTTGAGGTCCTCGGGGTCCGCCTCACGAACAAGGTCGAGGTCACACACGACCAAGCCCGGTTCGGGACGGAACGCGATAGCGGGAAGCGCATTGGCCGACGAGGCGACGAGCGGCTTCATGGTCGTCGCGACCGTGAGCATGGCGTCGAAGGTCGTCGGCAACAGCGCGCACTCGGTTCGGCCGCACCACTGGTTGGCGCACCAGCTAACAACCGAACAGGTTGCGGCATCGCCAACGGCGACAACCAGATCGTCGCAGGTAACGCCGTTGGCAGACAGGGCGCCAAAGATAGCATCAGCATCGGCCAGCGTGGCACCAGCAGGCGAAACCTCAAGGACTAGCAGCGACACGGCAAAACCGGCGTCGACCAGCGCATGCTCGACGACTTCACCAAAACGCTCGGATGTGGCGGTGTTCCAAACGACCATCGCGCGCTTAGGCTTGCCCACGGCCGAGGCAAACATACGCGACAGTTCATCGAACGCACCCAATCCGACACGGACATCGACGCTGCGGTTTTGGAAATTGATCAGTTGACGGCGAATCATAGCAGCCCACGCTCCAAAAGCATCTCGGCACAAAGGTAGGAAACGTCCTCGAAGGACTTGTTGCGAATATCAAGGGTAAGGTCGGCGGCCTGGCGATACAGCGGACGGCGATGCTCAAACAGGCGCGCGGCATGCTCGGGAGAGCGAAAATCGGGGCGCGTGTCGGACCGACGAATCTGGCGAATCGAATCCTCGAAGTCGCCCTCGAGGTAAACGCACGTACCCATATCGTGCATCAGCTCAATATTCACCGGCGTCTCGACGATACCGCCCCCGCACGAAACCAACAGGCTGCGCTCGCTTTGGAGCGAACGGAGCGCCGAGGTCTCGAGCTCACGAAAACGATCCTCGCCCTCGGTCTCAAAAATCTCGGTTACCGACTTACCGCAACGGCGCACGACCAGTCGGTCGGTATCGATAAAACGCCGCTTGAACATAGTGCCGACGTTGCGCGCGAGCGTCGATTTGCCCGCGCCCAAAAAGCCGATAAAGAAGATATGGTCGCAGCCGTGTTTGGTGTGCTGGGACATAGCGAGACCTATTCCTCGCAGTGAAGGTCGCGCAGGGCCCGGCGCTCAAAGATACGGAAGATCTGCGTATACCACAGGTCCTGCGTCGCCTGCGGCTTTACCAGGATGGTATCGACGCCGGCGAAATTGCCGCTCCAAACGTCCGTGTAGAGCTGATCACCGATCAGCACCGCCTCGTCGGCTGTGGCGCCGAGGCGCTTAAGACCCGCCTTGAGGGCAAACGGCGCCGGCTTCATGGCGTGGCTGATGGCCTCGAGTCCCAGCTCGCGTGCAGAGCTCATGACCTGGTCGCGATGCCAGTTGTTGGACACCATGCACAGCTTAAAACCTTTGGCGCGGGCGGCGTCGAGCCAAGCAGAAACCGCGGCGGGAACCTGCTCGGTGTCGCGCGGCACCAAGGTGTTATCGCGATCGAGCAGAATGGCGCGTTTGCCGTCGGCCCACAGGGTATTAAGGTCGATGCGATCGACCGAGGCAACGTATCGTTTGGGGCTAAAAATCCTCATGCTAATTCCAAGACTGTTGATGCTCTTCGTAGGTTTGCGAGAAGTACTCCTCGTCCTGCGTAATGTAGAAATACAGGTCCTCGGAGTCGGTCGGCTCAAGCGTGGCCTTGAGTGCCTCGAGCGACGGAGAGCAGATGGGCGTGGGCGGCAGACCCTCGTGTTTATAGGTGTTATACGGACTATCGCTCTGCAGGTCGTCGGCGGTAACCTCGCCACCGGTGACATACATCATGGTCGCATCGCTGTTGAGATAGCGCAGACCATCGAGCTTGCCGGCAAGACGGTTGTAGAAGACCGAGGCCACGTGCGCGCGCTGGTCGGCGTTGAGGCCCTCGCGCTCAACGATAGAGGCCAAGTTGACGATGTCGTAGTCGGACATCTCCACACCGTAGCGTTCCTTGATCTTGGCTTCGCAGCTCGCAAAGTCAAGCGACTTGTACTCGGTCTTAAACTGATCGAGCATAGCGCGAATCACGCCATCGGCCGTCGGCGAATCACCCAACGAATAGGTCTTGGGGAACAAGAAACCCTCGAGCGAGTCGTTGGCGGCGCCCTTAAGGAAGCTATAGTCGTCCACGTAGTTGGAGGCCTTGGCCTGGTTGAGGAAGTCTTCCTTAGAGATGCTGTCGTAGGCCTGGGCCACACGGTCGGCGACTTGATCGACCGTCAGGCCCTCAGGGATAGTCAGCGTATTGGAGCCCGCGTTGGGGCCTTCCATGAGCTGCTGAACAACCTTGGTCGCATCCATGAGTGTGGTGAACGAATAATCACCAGGCTTGAGCGACATATCGGCGTTGAGCTTTTTCACCGCCGCATAGTAATCCTTGGGATTTTCTACGATATGGTTCTCGGAGAGAATCGAAGCGATGCTGTCACCCGAGGCACCATCGGGAATCGTGATAGTAACCTGCTGGCCTGCAACGACTTTCGCACCCTCACCGCCAAAGAAGCCCTTGACGGCTGGCACGACAAAGAAAACGATCGCGACAAGCGCAAGCACGGCAACAACGCCACCGATAATCATAGGCACCGGGGAGCTTTTCTTTTGAGCACCGCGACGAGCATGCGTGTTGTAGCTCGAGCGGGTCGCCGGAGCAACGCCATGCGAACCACGAGCGTGATGCGAATGCGATTGGGGGGCCTGCGTTCGCTGGGTAGGTGCCTGCTGCTTAAAGCGGGTGCCGCCTGCAGGCTGGGCCGTACGAGCAGTGGGCTGCTGGGCCGCGTGAGAAGCCGAATGCTGAACCGAACGAGCAGAAGGCTGCTGACCCGTCCGTTGAACAGGTTGGGCCGAACGAGAGAAGGACTGCGCCGGGCGCGCGGCAGGCTGAGCTGCGCGCTGCGTCGGCTGTGCCGGACGCTGGCCAGGCTGGGCAGGGCGCGACGCCGGCTGCTGTGTACGATTCGGCTGGCGCGGATCGGAAGCACTAGGCATGCGAAACCTCCTCGTTTTTACGATCGAGCCACGTCTGCAAAAACAGGCTGGCGGCAATCATGTCGATCTTGCCCCTCATCTGCTTTTCGTTGAGTCCCTGCTCGCGCAGGATACGCTTGGCCTCTTGCGAGGACAGACGCTCGTCCTCAAACTCCAACGGAAGATCGAGCTCGTCGGCAATCTTTTGCGCCACAGCGGCAACGCGCTCGGCCTGAGGGCCGGGCTCACCGGCCATGGTCAGGGGACGTCCGCTTACCAGGATGTCGGGCTCATAGTCCTCAACCAGGTAGCGGAACGTCTTGGCCATACCGGTGACCTCGGCAGCCGGAAGCACCTTGACAGGCATCGCCATCTTGCCATCACGGCTCGAGACGGCGATGCCAATCCTGGTCTCCCCTATGTCCAGCGCGAGCGCAACCACAGCGACTTCTTAGATTCTTAGGCGCCGAGCGCGGTCTTAGCGGCCGCGAGGGCATCGGCGATGCCGGCAGCATTCTTGCCACCGGCCTGGGCCATGTTGGGACGACCGCCACCGCGACCGTCGACCAGACCCGCGATCTGCTTGATCACGTTACCGGCGTGGAAACCGGCCTTGACGGCGTCATCGGAGCCGGCAGCGAGCAGGGCCGGAGTGCCCTTCTCAGTCACGCTGGCGACGACACAAGCAACAGGGCCGGCGACCTTCTGATGCACGGTATCCCATACGTTGCGCAGGTCGGCAGCCTCAAGGCCCTGGAGCTCAGCGACAACGAGCTTATAGCCGTCGAGCTCGACGGCGCCCTCGATGGCGCTGGAGATGGCGTCGGAGGAGCCACCGGTCAGAGCCTTCTTGAGCTTATTGGACGTCTCGCGCAGCTCGGCCTGCAGGTTCTCCACGCGAGCGGGAACCTCATCCACGCGGCACTTGAGCGCAGTAGCAGCGGCGTCAACGAGCGCCAGGCGGTCGGCCATGTAGTCGAGGGCACCCTTAGAGGTCACAGCCTCGATACGGCGGACATTGGAGCCTGTGGAGGACTCGGAAATGATCTTGAACAGGCCGATCTCGGCGGTGTTGGCAGCGTGCGTGCCACCGCAGAGCTCGCGGGAGAACGGCTGGTCCTCGGCACCCACGGAGACGACGCGGACGACATCGCCGTACTTCTCGCCAAACAGAGCGACAGCGCCGGCAGCCTTAGCCTCGTCGATGCCCATGACACGGGTCACGACCGGCTTGGAAGCGAAGATCTGCTGGTTGACCAGGTCCTCGACAGCCTTGAGCTGCTCGGAGGACAGGGCCTCGAAGTGCGTGAAGTCAAAGCGCAGGTGCTCGGGCGTCACCAGCGAGCCGGCCTGGGAGACGTGCTCGCCCAGGACCTGCTTAAGGGCAGCGTCGAGCAGGTGCGTGGCGGTGTGGTTGCGGCGCAGGAAGCCACGGCGCTCGGCGTCGAGCGCGGCGGTAACAGCGGCACCGACAGCCAGCGTGCCCTCGGCAACGTGCGCGACGTGGGCATACAGGCCGTTGTGGTTCTTGGTGTCGGCAACGGTCAGAACAACGCCCTCGGCGGAAAGCTTGCCGGCATCGCCCTGCTGGCCACCCATCTCGGCGTAGAACGGGGTGCGGTCGAGCACGACCTCGACGTCCTCGCCGGCGGCAGCGGACTCGACGGACTCGCCGTTGCGCACGATGGCGACAACCTTGGCGCCCTCGATCACATCGTTGTCATAGCCGTCGAACTCGGTCGCTGCGACCTTGTC
>CABUVB010000027.1 GCA_902494815.1 uncultured Collinsella sp.
CTTGCATGGGCCGTTCCATCCCGCCCCTGCAGCAACTGCCTCACGGGCTCATTGAAAACCGCATAGCACCCCAACGTCAGCACATCACCCACGGCAAGCACATCACTCACGACAACCAACACATCAACAAACAGCACGAACATCAACCGATTGGAGAAGCTATGACAAACCACCACGCTGAAGACGGCGATAAGAAAAGCATTCTGGATGCCCGCATTGAGCGAGCATATGCAAACGAATATGACGCCGCCTTTGCCGCCGCGACCATCAAGAACTACGCATCGCTACCGCTCGCGACAATCTTGGCCGACCACCCTCAACTGCTGAAGCGCTGCACAAAGATCATGGGCGACCCCGACATTCGCAAGCTGACAGACCCCTATGCCCCAAAACGCGACAACGATTCGTACGTTCTTACCGTAGGCTGCCTAGCCCATATGCTTACGGCGCTCGACACGAAACTCAAGCTCGAATGGGAACCCGACGAGCGTCATGAACTCGAAAGCAAGCGGAACACCCTGCGCACCGCACTGTTCCTTCCGTTGGACGGCCTCAAGCGCTGCAACGTCGAGCTCAATACACAGGCGCGGCAAAAACCCGGGACCACGGGGCAGAAAACTCCAAGACCCCATGTGGCCATCGTCGACCGCAACCGATATAACCGCATGACCGCGCACTTTTCTGCCGAGGGAGCAGCCATAAGGACGCTGATCGACCTGCTGTGCCTCCTGAGCATCAACGAGCTATTTGAGGGCTATCTCGCCCTTGTTCCCGCGACGGCACCCAAGTCGGTAGCAAAGATCATCGAGACCTGCAGACGCCAGTTTGAGCGCCATCGCAATGGCAGCGAGATGAACGCCGGCATCGCGCAGTACTACACGGCCCATTACAAAAAAGACGGATGTGCCCCTGTCGAGCATCAGCTGCGGCTCGCCTATACCACGCCCGTCGCAACGCTCCATCGCTTTGGAGCCCTTGGCGCTTGCGAGCCGCACGGACAGGCAGCCTGCCCCACAACCGAGCTCGATCTCAGGCTCGGACGAACCCTGTAGCCCACCAGCCTCTGCGCGAGCTATAACCCTATTCCACAACACAACCAACAGAAAGGAGTCCCCATGGACACCAATCATTCCCCCATCATCAGCCCCCTCACCATGCGTGAATCCGCCCGAGGTATCACGCTCACCAGCATTTACGATGAGATGCTCGCCCGTCGCGAGCTCTCCGTCATGGGAAACATCGAAACCCCGATGGCCCACGACCTATGCCAGCAGATCCGCCTGCTCGATGCCACCGACCCCAGCCGCCCCATCACCATATTTGTCGCCAGCGCCGGCGGAAGCGTGCGATCGGGTCTTGCGATCTATGACGCCATGCGCCTCGCATTGTGCCCCATCCGCACCGTCTGCCTGGAATTCGCCGCGTCCATGGGCGCCGTGATCTTTATGGGCGGCGACGATCGCCGTATGGCGCCCCATGCAGAGCTCATGATTCACGACCCGCTGATCCCCCAGGGGGCAGGCGGCTCGGCACTTGCGCTGCAGGAAACCAGCCGGCGCCTCATGCAGACCCGCAAGACCCTCACGCAAATCCTCTCGGACCGCAGCGGCCTCACGCCCAAGCGCATCCAGTCCCTCACTGCAAAAGACACCTACCTTTCGGCCGAGCGCGCCGTCGAGCTCGGCTTTGCCCACGAAATCCTCTCGACCACCAAGGAGGTCGCCCATGTCTAACCTCGCCAGCCGCCTCGCCGCATCTGAGTCCGCATCGTCCACCATCCTCGCCAAGGATCGAACGCTTTCCTGCGACACCCGCCAAACGGGACTCAACAACAACGCACTTGTGATCGGCCCCTCGGGAGCCGGCAAGACCCGAAACGTCCTCAAGCCCAACCTGCTGCAAATGAACGCAAGCTACATCGTGCTCGACACCAAAGGCACGCTCTGTCGCGAAGTGGGACCCGTGCTAGCAGCCCACGGCTACCGCGTGCAATGTCTCAACTTCGCCGACCTCAACACCGTCCCGGCCCTTGCGCCCGGCATCGAGCGCTGCGGCTACAACCCCCTGAGGCACATTCGCCGCAAGGCGGACGGCAGGCCCAACCAGCAGGACATCCTCTCGGTGGCAAAGGCCATCTGCCCCATCGAGGACAACAACCAGCCTTTTTGGGATCATGCGGCGGCAAACCTGCTGTCGTGTCTTATCGCCTACGTCACCGAACAGCTGCCCGCCGACGAGCAGACGATCAGCTCGGTCATCAAGCTGATCGAGCACCTGCAGGACGGTGCCACGGCCCGATTGTTTGACGATCTGATCACGACCGACCCCCAAAGCTATGCCCTCTCGCTATGGCGGCGCTACGCCATTACGCAAAATGCCGAGCGCATGCACGCGAGCATCGTCGGCATCCTTGCCGAAAAGGTCATGTGTCTGGGATTCGACGGTGCGGCACAGCTCTATCGTGAGTGCCATCAGGTGGACTTCGCTTCCATGGGACACACCCCCTGCGCCCTGTTTGTAACCGTGAGCGATATTGACCGCAATCTCGATCCGCTGACCGGCCTCTTTATTTCGCAGGCGTTTATGGGCCTCATTCGTGAGGCCGATAGGCAACCCGGCGGCAGCCTGCCCGTGCCCGTGCGCTTTATGCTCGATGACTTCGCAAATCTGCAGATCCCCCAGATCGACAACGTGCTCTCGATTATCCGAAGCCGCAACATCTGGGCAACGCTGCTGCTGCAGTCGACCAACCAGCTCGATGCGCTCTATGGCGAGGCACGCGCACGCTCCATCATGGGCAACTGCGACACGCATCTGGTGCTGGCGTTCCAGGATCCCGAGAGCGCCCGGGTGTTTTCCGACCGCGCCGACGCACTGCCCAGCACGCTCATGGCGACGCCGATCGATCGCTCGTGGCTCTTTGTGCGCGGTCGCACTCCCGAACAGGTCGAGCGCTTTAGGCTCGAAGACCATCCGCTCTACGGGGAGCTGCCCGAGGCGCAGCGAGACCATGCGGAGGCCGAGCTCTAGACGCAGGGCCCTCGCAGCACGCGACGCTCCGGCGAAGATCCTTAAAGGCCGTGCGCCCCGGGGCCACGGCAAAGCAAAGGGGCCCGCATCCGATGGGATACGGGCCCCTGGCTATAAGGCGCGATGCGTTAACAGCAGCGACTACTTGCGATGCGCGCGATAGAACTCGATAAGCGCTTGAGTCGAAGCGTCTTGCTCGGCCTTGGCGGCGTCGTCGTGGAAGGCAGGGGTGATCTGCTTGGCAAGCTGTTTGCCCAGCTCAACGCCCCACTGGTCGTAAGAGTCGATGCCCCAGACCGTGCCCTCGACAAATACGATGTGCTCGTACAGGGCGATGAGCTCGCCGAGCGCAAACGGGGTCAGCGTGTCGCCGAAGATCGAGGTCGTCGGGCGGTTGCCCTCAAAGCAACGGGCCGGGACGATCTGTTCGGGCGTGCCCTCGGCACGAACCTCGTCGGCTGTCTTGCCAAAGGCGAGTGCCTTGGTCTGGGCCAGGAAGTTGCCCAGGAACAGCTCGTGCACGTCCTGACCGCTATCGGTCGCAGGGTTGGCGGTATTGGCGAAGGCGATGAAGTCGGCCGGAACCACCACAGTGCCCTGGTGCAGCAGCTGGTAGAAGGCGTGCTGACCGTTGGTGCCGGGCTCGCCCCAGAAGATCTC
This sequence comes from uncultured Collinsella sp., assembly GCA_902494815.1. GTDB lineage: Bacteria > Actinomycetota > Coriobacteriia > Coriobacteriales > Coriobacteriaceae > Collinsella. The sequence continues at coordinate 3,691 of CABUVB010000027.1, forward strand.
ACCGGTATCGGAGGTCACAGCGCTGCCGTCCCAGCGGACATGCTTGCCGTTGGACTCCATGGTGAGCTGCTGCAGGTAGGCCGGGAAACGGTGTAGATACTGGCAGTACGGAAGCACGGCGTGGCTCTTGGAACCGAAGAAGTTGACGTACCAGACGTTGAACAGGCCCATCAGCGCGACGGCATTGTTCTCGAGCGGCGTATTGCAGAAGTACTCGTCGATGGCGTGGAAGCCCTCGAGGAACTGCTGGAAACGCTCGGGGCCGAGCACGACGATCAGCGACAGGCCCACGGCGGAGTCGACGGAGTAGCGGCCGCCGACCCAATTCCAGAAACCAAAGGCGTTAGCGGGGTCGATGCCGAAGGCCTCGACCTTCTCGAGTGCGGTGGAAACGGCGACGAAGTGCTTTGCCACGGCCTCGGCGTTCTGCTCATCGGAGCCATCGATGGCGCCCTGAGCCTTGAGCTGCTCGAGCATCCAGGTCTTGACCTCGCGGGCGTTGGTGAGGGTCTCGAGCGTGGTGAAAGTCTTGGAGACGATAATCACGAGCGTGGTCTCGGGATCCAGACCCTTGAGCTTCTCGGCCTGGTCGTTGGGATCGATGTTGGAGATATAGCGGCAGTCGATACCGGCGTCGGCGTAGGGACGCAGGGCCTCGTAGGCCATGACCGGACCCAGGTCGGAGCCACCGATGCCGATGGACACCAGGTGCTCGATCTTTTTGCCGGTAACACCCTTCCACTCACCGGAGCGCACGCGCTCGGCGAAGGCATACATGCGGTCGAGGACCTCGTGCACGTCGGCGACGACATCCTGGCCGTCAACGATGAGCTGGCCCTTCTCGCTTGCCGGGCGGCGCAGCGCGGTGTGCAGGACGGCGCGGTCCTCGGTGGTGTTGATGTGCTCGCCGGAGAACATGGCGTCGCGGCGCTCCTCGAGCTTCACCTCGCGGGCAAGATCGCACAGCAGCTTGACGGTCTCATCGGTCACAAGGTTCTTGGACAGATCGAAGTGCAGGTCACCGGCGTCAAAGCTCAGCTTGTTCACGCGCTCGGCATCGGCGGCGAACCAGGCCTTGAGGTCGATACCTTCGGCCTCGAGCTTCTCCTGATGAGCCTCGAGCGCCTTCCAAGCGGCAGTCGACGTAGCATCGATAGGTGCGGCAACAGTTGCCATAAAGTCCTCCTCAGCATACGGGCGCACGCCTCCATGCGCCCGGACATTCAGATGCCACTATTCTAGCGCAGGTCAAGACTACAATCAGCGAGCGTTGCCAATCGGCCCCCCAAACGGCAACCGACCAAAAAGGGACAGGTTTATTTTGGCAGGTCAAACGCTTTACCAACCAAAAATAACCCGTCCCTTTATGGCAAATATCAGGCCGCGGCGCAGACGCTACCGAGCAGCTCGCGCAGAGGAGACCCGATGCCCTCCAGCAGTTCGGGCGCGATAATGGCAAAAACCGGAACCTCGCCGGTGCCCACGACAGCAGGTACCTTGCCCTCCGAGACAATACATCCATAAGGGACAAAACCGTCTTCGCCGGCATCGAGCGCCGCCATGCGACGCGCGAGTTCGCGCGCAAAGCCGGCGGTATCGGCATCGCCGATCGCCAGGACAAAGTCCACGCCTTCGTCGGTCGCCTGGGCCACGGCTTCGTCGATCAGCTCGTCTCCCCCGTCGCCCTCAACCGAGCCGCAGCGGAAAAGTACACGCTCGAGTAGGGCTCGATCAAGCGAGCCAAGTGCCGCCGAGACAAGCTCATCGTGCGTATGCTTGTCACCGCCCAGCACGACCAGCGCCTTGGTGCCACCGTAGTGAGCGACCAGTCGTCCACACCAGCGAGCCACGTCTCCATCCGCAACAAGGCGTGTCGGCATACCAAACCCATAATTGACCATCGTTTCCACAACCCTTCCGTGCATGTAGGTGGCACCAATCGTTAGGCTCATGCTACGAAGCGAGGTTTTCCGAGCTGTTTCGCACTCTTTAGAGCTGCGTTAAAACCCGATGCAGCCGCACGGCCATACCTACCAAAACAAACCAGTCCCTTTTTGGCAGGTTTTGACGATGTCCGGACGAGCGGGTATTATCGAACATGCATTCGATAAGAACATGTGTTTGATGGGAGGACGCGTGGGGCACGAGCGTCACACCTATATCTGCATCGACCTCAAGACGTTTTATGCCAGCGTCGAGTGCGTCGATCGTGGGCTCGACCCGCTCACTACGTGCCTGGTCGTTGCCGACGAATCGCGCGGGCGCACGACCATCTGCCTCGCCATCACACAGGCCATGAAGGACCTCGGGATACACAACCGCTGCCGTCTGTTCGAGATTCCCGACGGTATCGACTACATCAAGGCCATACCGCGCATGCAGCACTACATGGAGGTGTCGGCGCAAATTTACGGTATCTATCTGGAATACGTGAGTCCGCAAGACGTGCACGTCTACTCCATCGACGAATGCTTTATCGACGTGACACCCTATCTGGACCTCTATCACACCGACGCTGAAGGCTTCGCCTGCATGTTGCGCGACGAGGTCCTGGCGCGCACCGGCATCACGGCAACGGTTGGCATCGGCCCCAACCTATTCCAGGCCAAGGTGGCACTCGACATTACCGCCAAGCACGTACCCAGCCGCATCGGCAAACTCGACGACGAGACCTTTCGCAAGGAGATCTGGCCCCATCGCCCCATCACCGACATCTGGGGCATCGGGCCCGGCGTGGCAGCACGACTCGAAAAGTACGGGGTATACGACCTGATGGGCGTCGCCGCACTCGACGAGAACCTGCTCTACGACGAACTCGGCGTCAATGCCGAATATCTCATCGACCACGCCTTCGGACGCGAGCCGACAACCATCGCCGATATCCAAGCCTATCGCCCGCAAGCAACTTCGACCACCACAGGACAGGTGCTCTCGAAGGGTTATGCCTACGAGCAGGCCTACACCGTCTTGCGCGAGATGGTCGACAACGCTGTGCTGGACTTGGTCGATAAGCACGTGGTCTGCAACAGCATCTCGCTCTTTGTAGGCTACGCGAGCGAGCACGCCGACATACGCCGCCTCGACGCCAGCGGCACAGCGCAATATGTAGACGGATGCGGGCATTTGCGTTCGAGCACGTCGAGCATCGAACCCGCCGCAACCGACGGCCCCGAGCTCGCGTCCCGCGCGCCCAAGCCCATCCAACGCGACGACGAACGCCGACGTTTGGTGCGAGAGGCACAGGCGATTGACGGCATCTTTGTGGGCGAACACGGCGGCAAGCCGCGTGGTGGCTATGCCGCGCTCTTTGCGCACTCCAACGCCTCGCGCAAGCTGCCCGAGCGCACCAATTCGTTTAAGAAGATCATGGGCTATTTCGATGAGCTCTGGGCGCAGACTGTCGATCCCAAACGACCGATCAAGCGCATCAACCTGGGATTTGGCAACCTCATGCCCGAGGAATTTGCCACTATCGACCTGTTCAGCGATGTTAAGGCCGATGAGCGCGAGCGCGACCTGGCGCGCGCCGTCCTGGCCGTGAAGGGCAAGTACGGCAAGAACGCGCTCGTCAAGGGATTAAGCTTCACCGCCGGCGCCACCGCACGCGAACGCAACGATCAGGTAGGAGGACATCGTGCCTAAGTCCCAACAACAGCCGATGCGGCCACCGACGCCTTTTGAACGTCTAGTGGACCCCGAGGGAAGACGTCGATCCGCCGACCCCAAGCTCACCGCCAACGGCGCCGTCCGCGCCGGCCGTGCCGCACAGTTTATGCCCTTTGCCGCCCTCACGGGATACTACGAGCTCGTGCGCAAGCAGGAGATCACCGCCGAGCCAAAATGCGAACTCACAGAAGAAAAAGCCCTCGAGCTTTCGCAAAAGCTCGAGGGCCTCAAACGCGGCGACCTAGTGCGCGTCACCTATTACGATACATACGGCTATCGTAGCCGCACCGGCATTCTCGACGAAGTGCTACCCGCGTTCAAGCTGCTCAAACTCAGGGATATCGCCATCGACTTCGACGATATCCAAAACATCGAGCTGCGCGGACGCGCCTAGCGACAAGAACGCTTGCGCAAGACGAGGGCAATGCCAAGCACTGCGGCAGCTGCAACCAGCAATCCCAAGACCAGCGTGAGGGTCGAGTCGCCAGCGTGAGGCAGCGAGCCGTCCTTCGGAGTCTTCTTAGTGGCCGTCGTGACGGTGGTCGTGGTGCTGCTCGACTGGTCGTTGCCGCCCGTCTGGCTGCCACCAGGCTGATCGCCGCCACCCGGCTGCGAAGGATTGGTGGGTTCCGTCGGATCCGGAGTACCGGGATCAATCGGATTCTCCGAATTCTCCTTGCGCTGGATCCAAACCTGGCAGCCATAGAACGGGTTGGCGGTACCAAGGCACAGACCCTGGTTGGTCACCGCAAAGGTGCGCAGACCATGGTTATACGGATCGTTAAAGCCATTGGTCGTCAGCGTCGTAAAGTTCACGCCGTCCTCGGTCACATACATATCAAAGCCGCGCTCGGCATCGCGAAGGTAATACATGCACGTAAGCACGCTCTTCAGCTTCTTGAGGTTCTCCGCACTCAGCAGCTTATCGAGCGCATCCTGAATATCGCCCGGCAGCTCGGTGCCATAGGCATCCTCGTACTGCTGCTTCAGGCTCTCATAGCTATCGAGCATGTCCTGATACTGATCGGCAAAAGACTTGAAGTACGCGATCTCGCCATCGATCTTCTGGACATAAGCGGCGTCGTCCTCAACGTCCGCGGACATCGTCGCGGCCTGATCGCAAAGGTCGCCCGCGGCATCCTCCAGCGCATCGCTCAGATCGCCAAAACCCTTAGCAACCTCAATCTTTTCGTCATCAACCTCGGCAGCTTCGTTCGAATCATCGACCTCGACGGCCTCGTTTGAATCATCGTCCGCAAGCGTGTTCACGGGAACGATGGGGTCGTCAGGCGATTTCTTGTCGAGCAGGTGATCGAGCAGGTCCCTAAGGCGCTGAACCTGAGAGTCCCACTCCTCGGGCGTCATATCGATAATGTCGCCATTGGAGAACTGGCCGATCGGCTCAAGCAGGCTCGCGGTATCAAAGGTACCGATATACAGCTTGCCGTCGAACTTCTGCATGCGCCAAATGTACTGGTTCTCGTTTCGGCCAAAGCCCGAAGTCAGGCCGGAAATACCGCCCTCGGGGAACATGTCGGTGCGATCGCCAACGACGAGCTCCATGTTCTCGTCCTTGTCCATGCGATAGATGTTAACCGACTGCTCAAGATTGGCATTCACAAACGAGCAGTCAACGCCGCCCATGCTGCTCTTACCGCCCTCTTCGGTGTTGGATTTGTTGAACAGGATGCGCTCGAGGGCAATCTCCTCGTCGTTGTATTCACCGATATAGAGGTAGTCGTTGTAGACGATGAGGTTGGCAGCGCCAGAACGGGTACGGGCAGGATCGATGCCAAAGCAGTACTTTGCACCGTCCGTCTTCTGATCGCCGACAATGGGAGTCCACGAATAACTGCCGTCGGCATTCTTGTCGCCACGGACCATGGCAAACGACTGCATGGAATTATCATCGGGAGCGTTCTCGGGCGTACCGGTGCAGATGGTCGCATAGAGATGGCCATTGTACGAGACCATATCCCAAATGGCGCCGCCGTAGATGCTGTCCTTATAGCGAATCGCCGGATAGCCAAACAGCGTCTCCGAGTTGGCAATCTCGGTGAAGCTGTCCTGGCCCTTCGAGGGGTCAGACGACGTCAGGATTGTCGACACAAAATTACCGTTCGCGTCTTTACCCACATTACTGATGACGAGCTGGCCATCATGGACGCACATGCCGCGGATACCGGTAGAAATGCCCTGCTTGTAGGCAGCACCGTAATCCTGCATGCTCGAAAGGCCCTGATAGACAACTTTGTACTCATCCGTCTTAGGATCGATCTCGTATACAGCAGGCAGGCCGCCTTTGCCGCCATTGGTCCTGACGCTGCCGCAGAAATAGAGCTTACCCTTATAGCTCACGGCATTGCGGAACAAAGGAGCGACGCCGTTGAGCGATTCAGAGAGTAGCAGCTTGGTCTCACCGGTCTTGGTATTGATCTTGACCAAGATGCCGCCGCTGTCCTTGTCGGCCGTGCCGTCCTCCTTCTGCTGTCCATAGAAGAAGGTACCGTTAAACATGGCCTCCAGCGTCAGGCGCATGGTTTCGACATCAAAGGAATCGCCCAGCGTGCTGTTCATGAGCGTCAGCGTGTTGCCCATCGCCGCATAGCAGGTGCCCACATAAAGCCAGTCACCATAGCTCGCAGCCGCCCAAGTGTAGCTCTGGCCGCGATCGCCTTCGTTGTTGGCCGTATTACCATCGGCGCCCGGAACGGCAACGGCACCGTTACCCTGGTAGTCGACGATGCCATCCGGCTGCGACGTTCCTACCGTAGGATGCGAGAGCTTCTCAAAGGAATACCCATTTCCCGCATTGTAGGTAACGGCACCCGATGCGTCTTCGGCGTGCGCCGGCAGCGGCGATACCAAGATAGCGGCAAGCGCTGCCACCAAGCCAAGTGTTCCCACTCGTCTCATAAGGTTATAGCCTCCCCTGTCCTAAAGCCCAGTTTTAGCATTCTTCATTTCTGTCCACGGTTAATTGCAATCTGAGCACAGCAATAATCAGTGTATAAATATACACCTGTAATTTTTTGGACGGGTTCATAGATGCTCGATTGGTAGCGAATTCCGCGCAAACCGTCACCAAACTCCACTTTTGCCGCATCTAAAGGTTATTTTTGCGCAAATTTTTGGATGCCGATAGTCACAATGGGCAGGAGGCTGGTACCCACCGGAGAGGGCAACGCCTACATTTTCATAACGTAATAGCCCGCACCCCTCACCGCCGTCTCGAGTGTGTCGCGATCAACCGGGCGCTTCGAGCGTACGCGTGCCGTGTGGTCCGCATACGTTACCGTTGCCCACACGCCATCAAGCGTATTGAGGGCATTGGCTACGTTCTGAGCGCAGTCGTCACAGCTCATGCCGCCGATGAACAGCTCATCGCTATAGGGATAGTGCGACGCATCGGTATCCACCACAACAACCCTCTTGGCTTTCTTTCCGCTTGCGCCATCACTGCAGCAACTCTTCCCATGCGTCGACGCCGCAATACGGCGCAGCCCAAAGAACATACCAATAGCAATCACGCCCAGCACGATGATATTTGCTGGGTTGAGCAAGTCGCTCATACGCTCCCCTTCCTTACGGTCCATTTCAGAGATACCCCCGTGGGGTGTCCCCATCTTAACCCAAAATCATGTCGGTTCGGTCAATTAGTTTCCCTACTCAAACTTTTTTGTTGACCATGGCTTACTTTCGTGTATAAGTTTTCCTAGGCTAACAGTTTAGATCCGTAAGGAGCACCGTGACCCGAACCATAGACATTCCAACGTTTCAGGCAGCGGTCGTGCGCAACTGCTCTCCCACGCTCGCGGGCATCAAGCCGGCATCGCTCTTTACCTATCCCGGCGTCTACGCCCATCAGGATGGTTCGGACGCGACCGCGTCAATCGCAGAACGCCGAGCACGCCTGCTCAACGTTATCGCCCAGTGCAACCGCGAGCTTAACTCGCTCGGCATTCATCTGAGCGTTTTGGTCTGGCGCCCCTGCGGGGCGCTCGTATACGCATATCGGCCCAATAGCCTCGCCACTTACCTTGCTGACCCGCGCGCCAAAACGGCACTCGCCAAGGAGGGCTACGACACCGGCAACCTCTCGGCATGTCTTGTGCACCTGGCATCGCGCATCACGCTCGCAAGCAATAACGCCGCGGAATGCGCATGCGGCCAAACCCGATGCGCATTGGACCATCAAGCACGCTACGACAACTGCTGCACCTGCGAGTTTCCACACGAAATTGGCTACTTCCTGGGGTATCCCTACGACGACGTGCACGAGTTCATCGCCCAACGTGGCGAGAACTACAAGATCTTTGGAGCCTGGAAGGTCTATACGAATGCCGAGCAGGCGCTTGCGACGTTTGATGCGTACCGTGCCTGCACCCAACACCTCACCTTTATCTATCAGCAGGGCTGCAGCTTGGCGCAACTTGCCCAGGCGACCCGATAGAACGTACAAACCGCGGCCGCACGCCGCACAACCGAAAGGACTCAATATGAGCAAGATCGCAGTCGTCTACTGGAGCGGCACAGGCAACACCGAGGCCATGGCAAACCTCGTCGCCGAGGGCGCGACGTCAGCCGGAGCCGAGGCCGCAGTCATCCCCTGCGCCGACTTCTCTGCCGACAAGGCCACCAACTATGATGCCATCGCCTTCGGCTGCCCCGCCATGGGCTCCGAGGAGCTTGAATACGATGAGTTCCAGCCCATGTGGGATGAGGTCAAGGAAGCCCTCGGCGACAAGAAGGTCATCCTCTTTGGTTCCTATTCGTGGGCCGAGGGCGAGTGGATGGACAACTGGAAGGCGGACGCCGAGGAGGCGGGCGTCAACGTCGTCGATTCCGTCATCTGCTACGATGCGCCCGACGATGAGGGCGAGGCGGCCTGCAAAGCCCTGGGAGCGGAGCTGGCCTAACGAAGCCGTCAGAAAGTCGCAAAGCAACTGACAGCCGAGCATTGCACAACAACAGTCGTTCACGCCCAAACAAAAACGGGGGCCGGATACTATCCGGTCCCCGTTTGCTATATCGACAACTTCGACGCGCCGCTACGAGATATTGCCCAAGAACGCCTTGGTGCGCTCGCTCTTAGGATGGTCGAAGACCTCGCTCGGCGTGCCCTCTTCCACGATAACGCCGCCGTCCATAAAGACGACGCGGTCAGCGACATCACGGGCAAAGCCCATCTCGTGCGTCACGACGATCATGGTCATGCCGTCGCGTGCCAGGTCGCGCATGACGCCCAGGACGTCACGGACAAGCTCGGGATCGAGCGCCGACGTGGCCTCGTCAAAGAGCATCACGTGCGGGTTCATCGACAGGGCGCGGGCGATGGCAACGCGCTGCTGCTGGCCGCCCGAAAGCTGACTCGGCATAAAATCGATGCGCTGGGCAAGACCGACCTTGGTCAGCTCCTCGACGGCGATCTTTTCGGCCTCTTCCTTGCTGCGCTTGAGCACCTTTTGTTGCGCAAGCATGACGTTCTTTTTGACCGACAGGTGCGGGAACAAATTGAACTGCTGGAACACCATACCCAGATGCGTACGCACCTTGTTGAGGTCGACACCCTTGGCGCACACATCCACGCCCTCAACGATAATCGAGCCACTCGTGGGATGCTCCAGACGATTGATGCAGCGAAGCATCGTCGACTTGCCCGAGCCCGAAGGGCCCAGGACCACGACGACCTCGCCCTTGTGCACATCCAGGTCGATATCGCGCAGGACCACGTTATCGCCAAAGGCCTTCTGGAGGTTCTTGATACTGACGACGACCTCGTTCGAGTTATTGGTTTCGCTCATGATAGGACCCCCTTACAGACCGGCGATGTGATCGGCGGGCGTCGCGACAACCTGTCCGGCGCTCTTGGTGGGACGCTTCTTTTTGGTTTCGGCCGTACCCAGCAGCCTCGCCTCAAGACCGCTCACCAAGCGTGCAAGCGGCAGGGTGATGACCAGATAGAACAGGGCGGCAACCACATACGGCGTGATGGACCCCGTCGTGGCCACGATGGTGCGGGCGTTCATGACGATCTCGACCACGCCCACGGCCGCGAGCAGCGACGTATCCTTGTAAAGCAGGATGAACTCACTGGTCAGCGTAGGCAGGACATTGCGGAACGTCTGCGGAACCATAACGTAGAGCAATGTTTGGAAGGCGTTCATGCCCAGCGAGCGCGCGGCCTCGTTCTGGCCCTTGGGGATCGACTGAATACCGGCGCGGAAGATCTCGCACAGGTAGGCGGACGAGTTCATGGCCATAACGATAACGCCCAAGACGTAGTCGTCCACCTTGACGCCGGCCAGCGGCAGGCCAAAGAATGCAATGTAGATCTGCAGGAACGCCGGCGTACCGCGGATGATATTCACATAGATGCCGGCAAGGCAACGCAGGATGCGCGACTTGGAGATGCGCATGAGCGACAAGGCAAAGCCAAAGGGAATTGCCAGCGGAAACGCTACGAGCACGATCGAGAGCGACATGAGGAAGCCTTTGAAGACGATCGGCAGGCTCTGGACCAAAATGACCGGGTTCAGGAACAGGCGAAGGAACATGTTGGAATTCCATGCCTCGACCCACGGCTGCTCCTTAAGATCGGCCAGGAAGTTATCGAATGCCGTCACGCCCTTGATCTCCACCGATGGAATCTTGGAAATCTTCTTGGTCGAACCGTCGGCGAGCGTATAGGTGCCGCTAAAGGCCTCATCGCCGCCCTCGACGGGAAACGTCACGCCGTAGACCTCGACACGGAAAAAGCCGCCGGCAGGCGCCGTCTCACCAAAGTCGATCTTGAGCGTCTGGCCGTCAGCCTTGCACGTGGGCTTCATGGGCGTACGATCCATGAGGTCCTCGCCCGAGAGCATCGTCAATCGCGTGTCATCGGCGCCAAACGTCGTGCCGTCGACAAACGTCAGCGAAAGACCGCTCAGCTCCTCATCGGCATCGGCCTGAACTTCCCAGGTAATGCGCGTCTCGGTGCCGCCGACCACAGCGCTGCCCGAACCAGTGTTGGGTCGGGCGGTAATCTTTGCGGTCTCAAGCGCCTGGGCGGTCGTGGGCGCATATGCCCCCGCGCACACCAGCGCGAGCGCCACGGCCATGACGCAGACTAGCTTTTGGAGCAA
>CABUVB010000028.1 GCA_902494815.1 uncultured Collinsella sp.
CGCCCGTGCTGGTGGACAATAGCGCCTATCGAAACAGTCTACTTTGCACGGGGGTCCAGCATGAAATACGACTTCACTTCAATCATCGACCGCCACGGCATGGACTCCATCGCCGTTGACTCTTGGGGCGAGATCCCCGGTATGGCTCCGAACGCACCCGACGAGGGCTTCGACCGCATCCCCATGTGGGTGGCCGACATGAATTTTGCCACGGTGCCCACGGTCCAGGAACACATCATTCAGCGTGCCCAGCACCCCATGTTTGGCTACTTTAACCCGCGCGCTGAGTACTTCGATCGCATCATCGAATGGCAGAATCGCCGCAATGGCGTCGAAGGTTTGAGCCCTGAACATATCGGCTACGAAAACGGCGTGCTGGGCGGCGTCGTGTCGACGCTGCGCGCGTATGTCCAGCCGGGCGATGCGGTGCTGGTCCACAGCCCCACCTACATCGGCTTTACCAAGTCCATCGAGGCCGCGGGCTATCGCATTGTCCACAGCCCGCTTAAACTCGACAACCGGGGCGTGTGGCGCATGGACTTTGAGGACATGGAGTGCAAACTCGCCCAAAACAACATCCATGCCGCGGTGTTCTGCTCGCCGCACAATCCCTGCGGCCGCGTATGGGGGCGCGACGAGATTGAGCGCGCCATGGACATCTATTGCCAGCACGATTGCGTGGTGATCTCGGACGAGATTTGGTCCGATATCATTCTGCCGGGTCACAAGCATATTCCGACGCAGTCGGTGAGCGAGGATGCCCGCATGCGCACGGTTGCCCTCTATGCGCCGAGCAAGACGTTCAACCTGGCGGGCTTGGTCGGCAGCTACCACATCATCTATAACGAGACGCTGCGCGACCGCGTGTGTGCCGTGTCCAACAAGACCCACTACAACGAGATGAATGTCCTCTCGATGCACGCGCTTATCGGTGCCTACCAGCCGCAAGGCTACGAGTGGGTGGACGAGCTCAACCAGGTGCTTGCCGACAATATCGAGTACTTCTGCGATTACGTGGACGAGCATTTTGATGGAGTGTATTATTCGCGTCCGCAGGGCACGTATATGGTGTTTCTGAACTGCACCGAGTGGTGCCGCGAGCATGGCCGCGATATTCAGTGGTTACTCGACGAGGGGGCGCGCGTGGGCGTGGGGTATCAGGACGGCCGCCCGTTCCACGGGCCCTGTCACATTCGCGTGAATCTGGCGCTGCCGCTTTCGCGCGTAAGGGAAGCGTGCGACCGCCTGGACCGCTACGTTTTTAATGCACGATAAGTGAGCACTGCATGCGGGGCCTTCTGCCAAGTCGGCTGGAAGGCCCCGCATGGTAAAACGTCTGTAACCATTGGGCACTCGTGTGGTTTTGTTTGCTATTTTGTTTGCTATTATTTTTTTACCATTTCAGTCTGTGAATAGGATCTTCTGGAGCTCGATGAAAAGACCCCGCCGCTCGGTTGCCATATCGTTGTTTGTCGCGCTTGCGGTAGCGTGCACCTTTGTCGTAGCGATGGCCGGCTGTTCCGGGTCGAATGGCAGAGCCTCGACGTCTGCATCAAAAGCCCCGGACGCCTCGCAGGTCAAAGACGACAACCTTAAGACGCTCAACGTCGGCAGCGACCTCTATCCACCGTTTGTGTATACCGACGAGTACGGCGATATCGTTGGCCTGGATGTCGAGATATTGACCGAGGCTTTGGCCCGCATTGGTTATAAGCCAAAATACCAGCTGATCGACTGGGAAAAGAAGAAAGAGCTGCTGGCGAGCGGCGAACTCGATTGCGTCATGGGTAGCTTTAGCATGACGGGTCGCGAAAACGAGTATCGTTGGGCCGGCCCGTACCTCGCGAGCCGCCAGGTGGTCGCGGTCGATCCCCAGAGCGATATCTACACGCTTGCCGATCTTGAGGATAAGGTCGTGGCGGTTCAATCCACCACCAAGCCCGAGGACATTTTGCTCAATCGTACAAATGAAAACGTTCCTCAGATCAAAGAGCTCTACTGCTTTTCGGACCGTTCATGCCTGAACCCGGCGCTCGTCGAGGGCCTGGTCGACGCCATCGCCGCGCATGAGTCCTTGCTGCTCACCTACGAAAAAGACTATGGCGTAACGTATCGCATTTTGGATGAGCCGCTGCTAGAGGTTGGTTTGGGCACCGCTTTCGATATCAACGATACGCGCGGCATCGACGTCAAGCTCACTCATGCCTACCAAGAAATGCTTGCCGATGGCACCATGGAACGCCTGGTGTCAAAGTACTTCGATGACCCTTCGCCATTTTTGAATGTGGAGGGTCTGTCATGATCGATGCGCCTGACCACGCCGTAGAGGAGCGGGGCAATCGTTCGGCAGGGGCATGGCTCCTTGTCGCTCTGCTGGGGATAGTGCTCTCGGTTGCTGCCGGCATGATGAGCTACGGTTACATGACGGCCCAAGCCGAGCAGCGCTTTGCCGACGTTGTCGATTACGTGGCGACGCAGAGCCTTTCCTACGATGCATTCAATAGCGCCTATACGACCAAAAACCTGATTCGCGTTATGGAGATCGCCGGAGAGACAGCGCGCGATATGGAGCGCGACGGTTCGGTGGATAACGCCATGCTGGAGCAATATGCCGACCAGTTCAACGTGAGCGCACTGATCGTGACGGACGCATCGGGCAATTTGGTGTCTGAGTCCTCGACGGATGGCGTGGGCTACGAGTCGCTTGCTACGTATCTCAAGGAAGCGCCCGTGCTGGAGGTGGCAACTCATCCGCTTAAGTCCTATACCGCCCGCATCACGCTTGCGGATGATTCGGTCGCAGACATTGGCTGCGTGACTCGGCAGGATGGCGAGGGCATCGTTATCGCGGTAAGGCATCAGAGCGCGAAGGCGGTTGCAAGCAATACACTCAAACTGCAGAGTTTGCTCGAAGGCTATGAAACCATCGATAGCGGCAATATCGTGATCGAAAGCGACGGCAAGGTCGTTGCGACCAATGCCGTTGAACCCACTGTATTGGGCGTATTCGATCTGCCTGCGACGGACGTCTTCATTGTCGACGGTATTAAGGATCGATGCCTGGCCGGTAAGGTCAAATTGATTAACGCCGACGGCGAGTGGTATTTGGGCACATTTGGAAAAGCGCACAAATTCTATGTGTACACCTATGCTCCGGCGCGGCGTTACTTCGAGGTCGTCGCGGCTGTTGCTGCCGGCGTGCTGGCGCTCTACGGCGGTTTTATAGCCGTTGTTGTGATGGTGCGTCGTCGCGCTGATCGCCGACGTTTGACGGACTTGTTGCAGCAGGAGCGCGACTATGGCGACAAGCTGGCAAAGGCGGCGCGTGAGGCCTCGTCTGCCAACTCGGCAAAGACAGAGTTTCTGCGTCGCATGAGCCACGATCTGCGCACGCCTATCAACGGCATTCGCGGCATGGTCGAGGTTGGCGATGCCAACGCGGACGATCTGCAAAAGCAGACTGAGTGCCGCTCAAAAATCTGGACGGCATCGGGACTGCTGCTCGACCTTGCCAACGAGGCACTCGATATGAGTCGCCTGGAGAGCGGGCAGGTCGACTTGAACCTCGTACCCACAAATTTGGTGGCACTCAACTGTGAAGTGCGCGATATTCTGGAGCGCCAGGCTGAGGAGCGTCTGGTGACAATTATCTGCGACCAGCAGACCCTTAATCATCCCTATGCTCGGGTGAGCGTGACGCACCTCAAGCGCTTATTGCTCAATATTGCCGGCAATGCCGTCAAGTACAACCGCCAGGGCGGCTATGTTCGCCTGGTGTGCCGCGAGGTGGAGCCAGCGGATGGCGCCCCCGTCTATGAATACACGATCGCCGACAACGGTATTGACATGAGCGAGGAGTTCCAACAGCACCTCTACGAGCCGTTTTGCCGCGAGGAGCAACAGGTGGAAGGCGCCTCATCGGGAACTGGCCTGGGCGCGCCTATCGCAAAACAGTTAGTCGAGCTTATGGGCGGAACCATGAACTTTACGAGCGTCTTGGGGCAGGGGACGACGTTTACCATCCGCCTGCCGTTCGAGAAATGCAAACGCTCCGAGATTCCTCAGGCAGTTCGCGCGGATGCGGGCGATGGTGATGCGCTCCAGGGCTTGCGCGTTTTGCTCGTAGAGGATAACGATCTGAATGCCGAGATCGCGCAGTTTACACTCAGCCGTGCCGGTGCCGTCGTGACGCATGCTAAGGATGGCGGGTCTGCCGTTGAGGCGTTTGCCGCGAGCGCACCGCACGAGTACGACGTGGTGTTGATGGACATCATGATGCCTGGCATCGATGGCCTTGAGGCCACGCGTCGGATTCGAGCACTCGATCGCGAGGATGCCGCGACCACGCCGATTATCGCCGTGAGTGCCAACGCCTTTGCCGACGACCGCAGACTTTCGCGCGAGGCGGGCATGGACGCGCACCTGAGTAAACCCGTGAGCTCGCAGGAGCTCGTTGAGGCGCTTGCGCACATAGCTGCCGACGCTTCATAAGCATATGGCCCGGTTCCAAGGTGGGTTGGAACCGGGCCATATTGCTATTTGTGAGTTTTGCTTTTGAGGCTTACTTTTCTTGAATCTGCTTGCCGCAGAGATGCTCAATCGTAATCTCGTAGAGCTGGACGCCCTTAATGTCCTTGGCGATTTCCTCTTCGACCTCCTCGGCAGAAGGGTAGTACTTAAGGGCGAGCTGGCGGACTTTGTCCTCGATAAACGCGGGGGTGTCATTCGCCAGGCGACAGCGGCCAAAGACCACGGTACTCATAACGTAGGGAGCCCAGTCACCGTCCTTGTACCACTCGTTGCCGTAAACGGTAAAGCAGACCTTGTCATCGCGCTTGAGTGCGTCGACCTTGTGGCCGGCCTTGGCGCCATGGAAATAAATCTTGTCGTGCTCGGCGTCAAAGAAGTAGTTGACGGGAATGGCGTACGGGTAGCCATCGTCGCCGTTGACGGCAAAGACGCCGCGCTTGCAGGTGGCGAGCAGTTTGCGCGCTTCCTCGTCGGTGATGGCGCGTTTCTTTCGACGTAAGGGCCTAAACATCGTTGGCTTCCTTTCTGGTCGTGCGTGGTGGTTGAGCACAAACTATAGCGAAACGGATCCGTTTTTCTTGATGCGGGCGAGTATGTTTTTGAGCTTGTTAAAGTCGAGCGGTTTGGACAGATGGGCGTTCATGCCGGCGTCGTGTGCCGCCTTGGCGTCTTCGGCAAAGGCGTTGGCGGTGAGCGCGATGATGGGAATGTCGGCTGCATCGACCTTCTCGCTCAGACGAATCACGCGGGTTGCCTCGTAGCCGTCCATGTCCGGCATCATGATGTCCATCAAAATGGCATCGAAGCTGCCGGCGGGACGGCCAACGTATAGGTCGACCGCTTCGTTGCCATCGGCGGCGCGAGTTACGACAATGCCTTCGCTTTCGAGCAGCGCCTGGGCAATCTCGGCATTGAGCTCGTTATCTTCTGCCAAAAGAACGTTCATGCCGGCAAGCGAGCAGCTGTCTGCTTGCTCGTCCGCGCGTTCTCTTGCCTGAGGGTCTTTGTCGATATCGAGCGGAATCTGGACGTTGAACGTACTCCCCACGCCAACCTCACTCGAAATCTCAATCGTGCCGCTCATCAGTTCAATAAGCGACTTGACGATTGGCATGCCCATGCCGGTTCCTTGGAACTTGCTGCGCGCATCGTCACCTTCTTGGGCAAACGGCTCATAGATATGCTTTAAAAACTTGGGAGCCATACCAATGCCGGTATCCGAAACGCTAAAGCAAAAGAGCGCGCGCCCGTTATCGAGTGGCTTGGTCTTTGAGCTAAAGGTGACGGAGCCGCCGTGCTTGTTGTACTTAATGCTGTTGTCTAACAGGTTGATCATGATCTGTCGGATATGGGTGGGACTGCCGATCATGTATGGCCCCGTGGCGTACGGCAGACTATTGTCCTGCATTGTGATGCCGTTACTGGACGCGCGGAGCTTGCACAGCACCAGTGTATCGTCACAGAGCTCTTTGAGGTTAAAAGGCGTATGCTCCAGTGTTAGCTTGCGGTCTTCGATTTTGCCCATCTCGAGGATGTCGTTGATCAGCGAGAGCAGGTGATTGGCGGCAACGCGCGCCTTGGCACGGCTTTCGCGGGCGACCTGGATATCGCCTTCCTTCAATTCCTCGATCTCGATAAGGCCCAGGATACCGTTAAGCGGTGTACGGATGTCGTGGCTCATGCGCGTGAGGAATGCCGTCTTAGCGGCGTTGGCGGCATCGGCTTTTTTGCGCTCGGTTCGAGCGCGCACGAGTGCCCAGATGAGCAGGACGATGCCGACCGACAACATACCGATGAGGGCAGCTGCAACGGCGGCACGGTTGCGATAAAGGAATTGAAGCGTGTTGGATTCCTGGGCCGTGTACGACGTGGAGGAGTAATTGCTTGCGGAGAGCGATTCTCCGGCATTGATGATGCCCTTGTTGATGATTCCCAACAGCTCGGGTTTTCCGCGCGAAATCCAGCACGAGAGCTCACAGGTGTCAGGGAGCTCGGTCGTCTCGTAGCCTTCGAGATCATAACGGTCGCCGATGGTTTTTACACGTGAACTGGGAGTGACGATGCAGTGTGCCGTTCCCTTCCTGAGGGCGTCGAACGCTTCATCGGCGGATTGGTATTCGGTCACGGTCGCTGTGGGGAACAGACTTTCAGGTACATTTTGGTTGATAAACGATGATTTGGTGCAGGCGATGTTCTGAAGGTCTTTGTTCAGGTTGCCGCCGGTGTGGATGGCGGTGAGGGACACGGTTCCCAACGATACCGACTGCACAACGCCAGATTGCTCGGCAAACCAGTAATCTCGGTATACCGGCAGCGCAGCGTCGATGCTTCCCTTTGACAGGGCCTTTGACATCATCTTGTAGCTATCAAAGGCGACGGTTTTGACCGTAATGCCAAATTTATCGTGCAACGTCGTCGCAAGCGATGCGAGCGAGCCTTCCATTTTGCCGTCTTCGTCTTCGTTGCAGTAGGGGAGTTTGCCCGTAATGTAGCCAAGCGTGATGGTGTTGTCATTTGCTTTGAGCCAGGAACGTTCGGGGCCGTTGAGCGATGATGAACCGCTGTTTTGGGCCGAGTAGTTAGATTTGACTTCGTCGATATAGCGTGGGTTGACGCGGGCGATTGCCGACATGGCGGCATTGATGTCGTCCATCAGGTCGGGGCGGCTTTTGGGGACGGCAAAATAGTAATCACTCGAGCCAACGTAGAACATGGGGGAGGCATCGGGCGACGAAAGGGTGTCGTTCATGATGACGGCATCGACTTCGTCGTTTGCGAGTGCGTCAAAGAGCATGGATCCCCCATCATACTCCCTGTATGTGCAGGTAATGCCTTCGTTGGCGAGCCACTGCTGGCCAACGAAGGTTTGCATAACGTCGGGGTTGTAGCCGATGGTAAGGCCTTGGAGCGCTTGGGGGTCACCCTTGGTCAGGTCGTCGCGATCGGGCTTGGCGTAGATGTAGTAGCGCTCGGTGCCCTCGGGGTTCGAGGAAAAGAGCAGCTTTTGGGCGCGTTCCTCGGAATAGGAGATGTTGGGCATGAGGTCGATTTCGCCCGTCTCGAGCATGTCCATAAGCTCGGTGAAGGTGCCGGAGACGTATTCGTACCGCCAGCCGGGCGTGTAGTACGACAGGGTCTGGAGGTACTCGTAGCCCCATCCCGAGAGACGCTCGCCGGGGGTGCCGTTCTGGAAGCCCTCGTTGTTGACGAGCCAGCCGACGCGGACCGTTTTGACTTGCTGACTAGAGTCATCGGCAAAAGCCTGGACAGGCGCGATTGAACTCAGCACGGCAAGCGCGGCAAGCACAACGGCCAGGGCGCGATATATAACTGAACGAAGGACAGTGGCAGCTCTCACATGCAATCCTAACGAATCGAGACATTACCACATAAGGATACCAGCTCAGCCTGCCCAGTCGGCAGCTGGTAGTCATTGGGGACGTTCTTAAACGACTAGTCATTGGGGACGTTCTTGTTTGCCTAGTCATTTAAGAACGTCCCCAATGACTAGTTTCGTTTGCGGGGGAGGCGTGGGACAATACCGAGCGAACGTGATTGGGCATCTGGGAAAAGGGGTCGCGATGAAAAAGCTCAAGACGCTTGCTGATGTGTTACGCCAGGCGGGCTTCGTGCGCATTACGGAGCTGTTCCTCGTCTTCTATCTGCTGTGCTCGACGGCCGTTTGGCTGTCCGAGCCCACGATCCTCACGTTTGGCGATGGCCTGTGGTTTAGCTTTGAGACGGTCTCGACCATCGGCTTTGGTGACATTCCGGCCGAGACACCGGTTGCCCGCGCCATTACCGTCATTCTGAGCGTCATCAGCATCTTCTACATCGCCATGCTCACGGGCGTGGCGGTGAACTACTGCAATACGCTTATCAAGATGCGTCAAAAGGACACCATGGCACGCTTTATGGATGATCTGGAGCATTTGGAAGAGCTCGATCACGACGAGCTTGCCGATCTTTCGCGTCGCGTGCGCGAGTATCGTCGACGCCAGCGCTAAGACGAACGTCGTGCGCCACAACAGGGGGGCCAAATATGAACATCACCGTGTACCTGGGTGCCAACACTGGCAATGACCCAGCGTTTCTGCCCGCGGTGCAGGAGCTGGGCAACTGGATTGGCGCCAACGGACACGCGCTGGTATACGGCGGGTCCAAATCGGGCCTGATGGGCGCGCTCGCCGATAGCGTGCTCGATGCTGGCGGACGTGTGACGGGTGTTGAGCCGAGCTTTTTTATCGAGGCTGAGTTTCAACATGACGGTATCGACGACCTCATAGTGACGAGTGATATGGCGGAGCGCAAGGCCAAGATGATTGAGCTCGGCGATGCGTTCATCGCCTTTCCCGGTGGGACGGGCACGCTCGAGGAGATTGCCGAGGTCATGTCCGCGGTGTCGTTGGGGCACCTGAGTGCTCCATGCATCCTGTATAACCTGGACGGTTACTACAACGACCTCAAGGCGCTGCTCGAGCACATGATTGATAAGGGCCTATCGAGCCCGCGGCGCCAGCACGGCATCTACTTTGCCGACGATTTGCGCGAGATTGCCTCGATTATCAACGGATAAGTCTTGAGCCTGCCCCACTATGGCTCCCAATGGTGCCGTTCGCGGCGTGGATGGTTAGCTTGTCTGGGCAACGCTCGCTCTACAATAAAACGTATCTATGTCGACTTTGACCGCGGGAGGACCCGATGGATAACCTTGCCAAACCCACAAACCGCGCGCTGTTTTTAGTTAGCGTTGCCGTGACCGGTGCGTTCGCAGGTGCCGCGGTCTGGCTGTTCTTTTTTGCGATGGAGCACGGTATCGACTATCTATGGACCGAGATTCCGCACGCGCTGGGCGTCTCTTCGCCCGAGCTTGCCAGCGGCCCGTTTGGCTTTTTGCCGTACCCGTTTTTTGTCTGCCTGCTGGGCGGCCTGTTAATCGGTCTATACGAAAAGATGACAGGCACCAAGACCGATGACCTCAACCAGGTGATGGCTAAGGTTAAGCAAGACGGGCGCTACCCGTACGACAACCTGGGCAAGCTTTCGCTCGCGGCATTGCTGCCGCTGCTGTTTGGCGGAAGCATTGGACCGGAGGCCGGCCTGACCGGCGTTATCGCTGGTCTGTGCAGCTGGGTCGGCGACCGCATGCGTCGCTTTGGCGCCGAGTTTAGGGAGCTTACGCTGTTGGGCACTCAGGCCGCGCTGACGGCGCTCTTTACCGCGCCCGTCTTTGGCTTTGTGGCACCGCTTGCCGGTAGCGCCGACGACCAGGGCGAAGACGCCGACGATGAGTCCGCGTCCGGCGAGATCACCATCAAGCTGCCCAAGGCGCAAAAGACGGTGGTCTACGGCATTGCGATTGCCGGCGGTCTGGGCACCTACCTACTGCTTGGCCAGCTTGTGGGCGGCGGCATGGGCATGCCCAGGTTCGAGTCCGCCGAGGTGGGCAACCTGGAACTTGCCTGGCTCATTCCGCTGGCGATGGTCGGCACCGTATGCGGCTGGCTGTACTTTGTCTCTGAGCATGCAAGCGAGGCACTGTCCCATGCAATAGGGGAGCGTCCTGTCGTCAAGGCCATGCTAGCCGGTCTAGCGCTCGCCATCTGTGGCACGGTCCTGCCCTATACCATGTTTGCCGGCGAGACCCAGGCCGACGTGCTCATGGAAACCTATCTGACCATTCCCGCCGGCGTGCTTATGGCGACCGGTCTTGTTAAGGCCATGCTGACGCCCGCCCTCATCAACCTTGGTTGGCGTGGCGGCCACTTCTTCCCGGTCATCTTCTCGGGTGTGAGCCTGGGCTACGGCCTTGCCATCCTCACCGGCGCAGATCCGGTCTTTTGCGTCGCCGTCTGCACGGCATCGACGATGGGCGCCGTCATGCGTCAACCCGTCATGGTCGTGGGCCTGCTGCTCATGTGCTTCCCACTCAAGGGTATCGTCTGCATGATCATCGCCGCCGTTATCGCCGCCGGCATTCCGCTGCCCAAGCCGCTGCGCAAGTAGCGCGGTTTTTCACGAGTCAATTCCAGGGGTACGAGATGATCCTGTACTTTAGCGCGACAGGGAACAGCGAGCATGTGGCGCGTCGCATTGCAGCGGCGACAGACGACAAGGTTGTGTCGATTGAGCGTTTTGATGCCGAAGCCCTTCGCCTTGTTGCGACGGAAGGCCCCTGTCAACTGGGATTTGTTGCTCCGGTGTATGCCTGGGGTCTGCCGACACCGATGATCGAGTTTTTGAAGACTGCCGACCTGTCGATTGCTGCCGGTGCAAAGGGCGGCGAGCGCCCCTATACGTTCTATGTCTCGACGTACGGTTCGACGACCGGGCAATCGGCCAAGTTCGCCCGCGATCTGCTGCACGAGCGTGGGCTCGAGTTAGATGCGGCGATGAGCGTCAAGATGCCTGATACCTGGACGCCTGTTTTCGACCTGTCTGACCCTCAAAAGGTTGAGGGTATCAATAGGGCTGCTGAAGCGCAGATTGATGCTGTGATCGAGGCGGTGCGGGCGCGGCGCACGGGCAATATGATGCGCCATCGCGTGCCCCTGTTTGCATCGTGCGCGTATCATGCGTTTGGGCTGCCGCGTATGCAGCAGACGAGCAAGTTTGCCGTCGATGCTAGCCGCTGCGTCGGGTGTAGCCTCTGCGCTAAGCGCTGCCCCATGGCGGCGATTGAGATGCGCGACGGCCTTCCCGTCTGGACAAAGCCGGAGTGCGCAGCCTGCCTTCGTTGCCTGCACTGTTGTCCCAAATTTGCCATCTCGCACGGTAAGCGCACGGCATCCCACGGTCAGTACAGGCATCCCAAGCCAGGTGTGAGGATGTAGCGGCTGCTGGCCGCGCTACTTCCAAACTGCGAGCGCTGCAGTGCCCAGGACGATGAGAGCGAGACCGATGGCGCTGCGTCGTGAGAGTTTTTCGTTGAATGCCAGGCGCGCAAATAGTACCGATACGACAATCGATAGTTTGTCGATCTGCACCACGACACTCACCTGGCCTGTGGCGATGGCGTAGTAGCATAGCAGCCACGATGCGCCAGTCGCAATGCCCGATGCCGCGAGAAATACGAGTTCGTAGCGGTCTACGCGCACGGCTTGGCCCATCTTGCCTTTAGCTGCCACGATTGCCCATGCCATAACCAGTACCACACAGGTACGGATTGCCGTGGCCAGGTTGGATTCGACGCCTTCGATGCCAGCCTTGGCAAGGATGGACGTGAGCGCCGCGAACACGGCGGCGCCGAGGGCGTAAGCGAGCCAGGTCCGGTCTTGCTGCTGCTCGGGTCCGGCAGGCTGCTTCTTCTCGATCATTAAAAACGTGCCGAGGGTGATGACAGCGGTTCCCACGAGCTTAACCGCAAGGTTGCTCGTCTCGCCAAAAAGTACGATGGCGATCAGTGCGGCGAGTACGGTGCTCATCTTGTCGACCGGTACGACCTTATTGACGTCTCCGATGCCCAACGCCTTAAAGTAACAGATCCACGAAGCACCGGTAGCGAGTCCCGAGAGGACGAGAAAGAGCCAGGATCTGGGTTCGATGCTGCCGATGGTTCCAATGAATCCAGAAATGCCCGCCATTGCCCAGGCGAAAACGAGCACCACGCAGGTGCGAATGGCCGTCGCGACATCGGAGTCGGTCTGCTTGATGCCGCATTTGGCCAGGACAGATGTGACGCCGGCAAAGAAAGCCGACACAAATGCTGCTGCGACCCACGACACGGGTTGAGCGCCTCCTCAAAAAAGACCACGCCAGATCTATGGCGCATGTCCAATGATACCGCGCTTGCCTATAGGTTGCGTGCCCGGTAGACCTTGGTGCTGATGGCGCAGCTGACAGCGCCAAGGACGACCGTTGCCAGCGCGGCAATTCCTGCGCACAGGAAGCCAAGAACGGAAGGATCGGGATTCGCCCCGGCAATCATCGACATGAGCTGGTTGCTGATGGGGTTGAATGAGTTTAGCGTGACCATGATAAGGCACATGTATAGGGCGTATAGACCAACGGATAGGCGTTGCGCCTTCATGTGTTCAAATCGAAAGAACAGAGGTAGTACCAAAAACACCGCCATGAGGGAGAAAAGCATCGATATTGCCGAGGCGATTGCGGTCTCAAAGACGGTCTCTCCCGTGGAGGGGATACCCACGCTGTTTAAGATCGGGATGGCGACGATACTCAACAGCACGGCCGCGCACGTCATGATGACCGAGAAAATAGTGATGCACAGGTAGCGTGCGCTGACGATGTCTTTGCGTGAGATGGGCAGCGTTGCCCGATAGCGCTCCCATCCGTTTTGGTTGTCGAGCCCGGCCAGCGACGTCATGGCCATGATGGGCGACATGGCACTGATCGCGAAGGCGCCGGCGGCGCTCATATCGGAATCACCATTCGATGCCCTGACGGCGGTCAGCACGACGAAGATGAACAGGCCGACACCTGCGATGCTCGGGACGAGCGTGCGAAC
Organism: uncultured Collinsella sp.; assembly: GCA_902494815.1. Classification (GTDB taxonomy): domain Bacteria; phylum Actinomycetota; class Coriobacteriia; order Coriobacteriales; family Coriobacteriaceae; genus Collinsella. The sequence goes on from CABUVB010000028.1 coordinate 12,998, forward strand.
GATGGCAAGCTCGGACATAATGGCGCGTTTCATTTCAAAGCCCCTTTCAGCATGAAGCGAAGATAGTCATCAATGGTTGCCCGATCGCAGGGAATCTCGGGGAAGGCCTCGAGCGTTTCGCGACGGTTGGACACGAGCACGTCCACGCTATAGGCGTGGTGGACGGCACGGGCGCCTTCGACGTAAGCCATAAGCTCGGCGGCCTGTGCTTGGGTACAGTGGGCGATGCCAGCGCGGTCGGTAATTTCCTCGCGCGGCAGGTCAAATACAATCGAGCCAGCATCGATGCAGATAACGCGGTCGGCGGTGCGATCGAGGTCGGACGTAATATGGCTCGAGAGCAGCACGCTGTGCAGGCCGTCGGCGACAAAGGCAAGCAGCTCATCAAGCAGTTCCTCGCGTGCCATGGGATCGAGGCCCGCGGTGGCTTCGTCCAAAACGAGCAGCTTGGCATTGTGGCTGAGTGCACAGGCAAGCTGCAGTTTCATGCCCATGCCGCGGGAGAGGTCCTTGACTTTTGTCTTAGGATCGAGGCCAAATCGGTTGATGAATCCGGCGAACGTTTCGCGGTCCCACGTGGGGTACGCCGGGCCTACGAGCGACTCGATCTGGCCCACCTTGAGCGTGGAGGGGAAGGGGCACGTGTCCAGGACAAGACCGACGCGGGAGCGTAGATGGCGTTGCGACTCATCGGGCGCGTCGGCGCCACAGCGCTGCCCAAACAGGTACACTTCGCCCGCATCGAGCTTTATAAGCCCGAGGGCAGCTCGAATCGTCGTTGTTTTGCCAGCACCGTTGGCGCCAACAAAGCCGACGATCTGGCCAGGCTCCACGGCAAGCGTGACGTCGCGCAGCGAAAAGCGGTCACTTACAGTGCGTGAGATGCCTTTGAGTTCTAGCAAGTTTTGCATGGTATAGCCTTTCTTGCAGATGGCTACTGCATGGTTTCGGGGGCTACCAGGTCGAGCATCTCGTGCAGCTTGTCGCGCGTGACGCCCAGGGTTTCGGCTTGGCTTGCCGCTTTCGCAAGCAGCTCTTCGATATGGCAGAGCTGGTTTTCACGCAAGAGCTCCTGGTTGCCCTCGGCGACAAAGCAGCCCTTGCCCTGCACGGTGCAGATAAACCCGAGCTGCTCCAGGTCGGCGTAGGCGCGCTTGGTGGTGATGACGCTCACGCCAAGATCGCTCGCGAGTGCACGGATGCTGGGGAGTTTTGCTCCCGCGGCGAG
>CABUVB010000029.1 GCA_902494815.1 uncultured Collinsella sp.
CACGCCCAGCGAGCGGCGCAGATCGGCCTTGCGGATCTTGTTGACGTTGATGCCGTCGTAGCGAATCTTGCCGTCGGCGATGTCATAGAAGCGGTTGATGAGGTTGGTGATGGTCGTCTTACCGGCACCGGTGGCGCCGACAAACGCGACCTTCTGGCCCGGCTTGGCAAACACGGACACGCCGTGCAGCACCTCGTGGTCGGGCGTGTAGCCAAAGTCGACGTTGTCCATGACCAGGTCGCCGCGCAGCGGCACGTACTCGATCTCGCCGGTTGCGCGGTGCGGATGTTTCCATGCCCACATGCCGGTATGGTGGTCGGCCTCCTCGAGCTGCCAGGTATCGGGGTTCACCTGCGCGTTGACGAGCGTCACGTAGCCTTCGTCGGCTTCGGGCTTCTCGTCGATGAGCTCAAAGATGCGGTCGGCGCCGGCGAGGCCCATGACCACGGCGTTGATCTGCTGCGAGATCTGGCCGATCTGTCCGCAGAACTGCTTGGTCATGTTGAGGAACGGCACCACGACGGCGATGGACAGTGCCATGCCCGAGATGCTCAGGTTGGGCACGCCCAGCGCCAGGAAAATGCCGCCTGCCAGTGCGACCAGCACGTAGAGCAGGTTGCCCAGGTTCATAAGGATGGGCATGAGGATGTTGGCGTACATGTTGGCCTTCTGCGAGACCTCGAAGAGCTTTTCGTTGTGCTCGTCAAAATCGGCCTCGGTGGCAGACTCGTGGCAGAATGCCTTGACGACCTTCTGGCCGTTCATGACTTCCTCGATATGGCCCTCGACAACGCCGAGCTCGGTCTGCTGCGCAATAAAGAAGCGCGCGGAGTTGGAGCCGAGCAGCTTGGTCATAAAGGTCATAAAGGCGACGCCTGCCACAATGACCAGGCACATCCAAACGCTGTAGTACAGCATGATAAAGAACACCGTGACGATGACGATGGTCGTCATGAGCAGGTTGGGCAGCGACTGGCTGATCATCTGGCGCAGCGTGTCGATGTCGTTGGTGTAGTGGCTCATGATGTCGCCGCGCTGGTGTGTGTCGAAGTAGCGGATCGGCAAGTCCTGCATGCGGTTGAACATCTTCTCGCGCAGCTTCTCGAGCGAGCCCTGCGTGACGATGGCCATGGCGCGGTTCCAGAACAGCGAGGACAGGATGCCGATGCCGTAGATGCAGGCGAGGGTGGTCACGAGCTGTGCGATCTTGGGCTGTGCAGCTTCCCAATCGCCCGACTGCCACGATTCGCTAATAATCTGCAGGGCGCTCTGAAGGAAGGTCGCGCCGATGGAGTTGATGATGGCGCAGAGCACCACGCCGACGACGACGAGGGGCAAAAGCACGGGGTAGAAGCCAAAGAGCGTCTTGATGAGGCGCGACATGGTGCCACCCTTGCGGTTGAGCGCGCGCTCGGCGGTCGTTGCCTTACTCATGTGCCTCGCCTCCTTCCTGGGTCTGAGCTTGTGTTGCGGATGCCTCGGTGTCGGCTTCGACGGCCTCTTCGCCCTCGGCAGACATCTTGTTCTGCGAGGTAAAGGTCTCGCGGTAGATCTCGCTCGTCTTGAGCAGCTCATCGTGGTTGCCGATCTGCGCGATGCGGCCGCCCTCCATGACGATGATGCGGTCTGCGTCCTGCACGGAGCTGATGCGCTGGGCGATGATGAGCTTGGTCGTGTTGGGCAGATAGCTTGCCAACCCTGCGCGAATCTTGGCGTCGGTCTTGGTGTCGACGGCGCTGGTGGAGTCGTCCAGGATCAAGATCTTGGGGCGACGCAGCAGGGCACGCGCAATGCACAGGCGCTGCTTCTGACCGCCGGAAACATTGGAGCCGCCCTGTTCGATCCAGGTGTCATAGCCCTTGGGGAAGCCGTCGACAAACTCGTCGGCGCAGGCCAGGTGCGCGGCCTCGCGGACTTCCTCGTCGGTGGCGTTCGGGTCGCCCCAGCGCAGGTTCTCGGCAATGGTGCCGCTAAACAGCACGTTTTTCTGTAGCACCATGGCCACTTGGTGGCGCAGCGCGTCCAGGTCGTAGTCGCGTACGTCCATGCCGCCCACGCGCACGGTGCCTTCGGTGGCGTCGTACAGACGGGCGATGAGGTTTACAAGCGTGGACTTGGCCGAGCCGGTACCGCCGATGATGCCGATGGTCTCGCCGCTCTTAATGTGCAGGTCGATATCGTCGAGCGCCTGGCGCTTCGCATGCGCGGAATACTTAAAGCTCACGTGGTCAAAGTCGATGGAACCGTCGGCAACCTCGAGCACGGGCTCGGCGGGATCGGCGATCGTGGGCTCGGCGGCCAGCACCTCGGTAATGCGGTGCGCCGATTCGTCGGCCATGGTCACCATGACAAAGATCATCGACAGCTGCATCAGGCTCATAAGGATCTGGAAGCCATAGGTAAAGATCGAGGAGAGCTGGCCCACGTCGAACAGCGTGCCCTGGCTCGTGATAATGAGCTTGGAGCCCAGGTAGATGATGACGACAAACGCGCCGTTGACGCAGATGTTCATCATGGGGTTGTTAAAGGCCAGCAGCTTCTCGGCGCGGGTGAAGTCCATCTGGACGTCGCGCGCAGCGGTCGCGAACTTCTCCTTCTCAAAGTCTTCGCGCACATAGCTCTTGACCACGCGCATGCCGGTGACGTTTTCCTCGACGGACTCGTTAAGGGCGTCGTACTTGTGGAATACGCGCGAGAAGATGGGGCGCACCTTAAAGATGATAAAGAACAGCCCAAAGCCCAGCAGCGGAATGATGACCAGGTAGACCATGGCAACGCTGCCGCCCATGATAAACGCCATGGTAAAGGCGAAGATCAATACCAGCGGTGCGCGCACGGCGATACGGATGATCATCATAAAGGCCTGCTGAACGTTGTTGATGTCGGTGGTCAGGCGCGTGACGAGCGAGGAGCTCGAGAACTCATCGATGTTGGCAAAGCTGAACGTCTGGATCTTGTAGAACAGGTCGTGACGCAGGTTCTTGGCGAAGCCGCAGCTCGCATGGCTGCAGGTGACGCCGGCAGCGGCGCCAAAAGCAAGCGACGTAAGCGCGATGAGCACCAAAAAGCCCGCGGTGGGAAGCATCTCGGCTACGGTGGCACCGTCTTTGATGGCGTCGATCAGGTTGGCGGTGATAAATGGAATCAGCATCTCGCAGAGCACCTCGCCAAGCACGAGCAATGGCGTGGCAACAGCGACTTTCATATAGTCGCGGATGCTGCCCATGAGGGTTTTAATCATCCAGTTCCTCCCAGGTTACACGGATTTTCTCGAGCATTTCGGCGAGCTGCTCGCGCTCGTCGTGAGTGAGGGCACTAAAGGCCCGTTCTCTAAAGCGGATGCGGGCCGCCTGGTCGATGCGGGCGTTTTCCCGGCCGGTTTCGGTCAGGCGAATGGTGAGTTGCCGTCGATCCTTGGGGTTACGGCTGCGCTCGATGAGGCCGTTGACCTCGAGCTTGGACAGGATCTCGGAAAGCGACCCCGGCTTGAGGTCAAAGTGCATGCCGAGTTCCTGCTGAGACATCTCGCCGCCGGGCTGCTTGGCCAGCAGGCAGATGATGGGCGCCTTGCCGGACACGCCTCCGCCATGAAAATGCATGTAATGGCCGCAAAAACCCAGGCCGCTCAGGATGCGCTTGGCGAGTTTGTCTTCCGAGCTAACCGCTTCGGGTACATCCGCCGGCTGTGACGGGTCGCCGCCGGGCTCGTGCGAACAAAGGTTAAGAGGTTCATCGCACATGAATTAGTGTTGCTCCTTTCTTTAGTTAGGTAGTGGAATTGTTTTGTGCCTAACCAATCTAGGAGCATGAGAAATGAATGTCAAGGTACCAAACTAGTGGTTACGCGGTTTTACCAAACCGCGTAACGGCTCGACGCTGCAAACCCGCCAGAGCGGCAATCTGCCTTTCAACTTCGGCGGCATGACCAGAAGGTCAATGCCGCCTTGTTTCAAGGCACCTTGCTCGCTCTGGCGGGTTTTCGCTGACTTCGCCAAAACATCGGCGTTACCCGACCAGTCGTTTTGGCACTTAGTAGTCGTTGGGGACGTTCTTGTTTGCCTAGTCATTTAAGAACGTCCCTAATGACTAACTTCCTCCTTCCCGAAACCTTTCCGCAACAATTTGCCCTTCGTGCCGCTCGACTCCGCTCACAACGTTCCCTGCGCTAAACTTAGTCGAACTATGGCGCTGCTGCGCCGCGCCCGAAACAAGGGAGACCCTCATGAAGAACACTCAGCTGCTGCTGATCAACGATATGTGCGGCTACGGCAAGGTCGCGCTTTCTGCCATGCTGCCGGTGCTGTCGCACATGGGCTACCGTATCCATAACCTGCCGACGGCGCTCGTTTCCGATACGCTCAACTACCCCAAGTTCTACATCCACGACACCACGGAGTACGTGCGTCAGAGTCTTGCCATCTGGGAAGAGCTCGGCTTTGAGTTCGACGCCATCTCGACCGGCTTTATCGTGACCGAGGAAGAGACGCGCATCATCTCAGACTTTTGCCACCGCCGTGCGCAGAAGGGCACCAAGGTGTTTGTCGACCCCATCATGGGCGACAACGGCAAGCTCTATGCGGGCGTGCCCGAGTCCACGATCGGTCTCATGAGGCACCTGCTCGAGTGCGCCGACTACGCGGTTCCCAACTACACCGAGGCCTGTTTGCTCACCGACACGCCTATCGTCGAGCAAATTACGCCCGATGAAGCCCGCGCCCTTGTGGACGCCGTGCGCGAGCTGGGTGCCAAGTCGGTGGTCATTACGAGCGCCGTAGTCAATGGCACGAACGCGGTTATTGGTTACGACCATGTGGCGGGGGAGTACTTTACGATTCCCTTTGAGCTCATTCCGGTCTATTTCCCGGGCACGGGCGACACGTTCTCGGCGGTGCTCGTCGGCCGCGTTATGGCAGGCTGGAGTCTGCAGCGCGCGACGTCCGATGCCATGCACGTGGTGGCAGAGCTTATCGAACGCAATGCCGACCAAGAGGACAAATCGGCCGGCCTTCCCGTCGAGGCCTGCCTGGATGTGGTTGACCATGAGTAGCGCCGACGAGAGCAGCACCGAGGCAGCGGGCGAGAACAGGCCGCTCGGCGCGCCGCGGGGCAAGCGGCCGCGTATCCGCGTGAGCTGCGTGGACCAGCTGGGTGCGTGTCGCTGCCACCATGGCCACAAGCCGGGCGACGTTTTTGACTTCGACCGAGATCGCGGCAAGATGTGCGCCATGGCCTGCCATGTGGGCTTTCCCTATATCGATATCCTGCGCTATGGCGGAACCGTGCCTGGCAACGAGCCCGGTACGGCAAAGTTCTGCTGCCCCGAGGTTGATACGCTGAACGTCTGGCTTGCTGAGATCGTCGACGAGTAGTTGAGCGCAATGTGACAAAGGGACAGTTCCTTTGTCACATTCGCCGGTGGTGCTCCCTCTATTATGCTTGTGATCTCAAATCTCTGCATTTTATCTGATTTTAAGTTCTAAAAATTCTATATTTCATCGATAATCAAGCGTGTAAAACTCTGCATTTCATTTGATGACACCGAGGAGAGAGAGCCTATGCTGCGTAGGAAAATAGCGGCAGAGCTGGAGCGTTGGCTGAAGTCTTCCGAGCAAAAGGCCTTATTCATTACGGGTTCTCGCCAGATTGGCAAAAGCTATTCGATTCGTGCATTTGGCAAAGCCAACCATGCAACCTACATCGAGCTTAACCTCATGGAAAACCGCCAGGCAAAAGATGCTCTTCTCGAGGCGCGGAATGCCGATGATTTCATCAGCAGGGTGACGCTTCTTTCGGGAAAGTCGATTGCACCAGGCAAAACGCTCGTGTTTATCGATGAGGTCCAAGAGGCCCCCGACATCATGACGATGGCAAAGTTCCTTGTTGAGGACGGGAGGTGCCGCTGGGCGTTTTCGGGGTCAATGCTCGGGACTCAGTTCAAGGGCGTCAGGTCCTATCCCGTGGGGTATGTTCACGAGCTTAGGATGTTCCCGCTCGATTTTGAGGAGTTTTGCTGGGCAATCGGGGTGAGCGAGGGGGCTCGCCAAACGATACGTGACGCGTGTATCAGCGAGAGGCCCATTCCCGATTACATTCATGACGCGATGATGGCAAACTTCAGGACCTATACCGTTGTCGGCGGAATGCCGGAGGTCGTGCAACGTTTCCTTGACACGCGGGGCGACCTTGCCTCTGTTCGTCAGCTGCAGTCAGAGCTCAACGAACAGTACCGGCGGGATATCTCCAAGTATGCAAGCGGGCGAGCCCTTCAGGCGCAGAGCATCTACGATCAGCTCCCTATTATGCTCGAGGGCGAAAACAAGCGCTTCGTGCTCAATTCCATTGACCCTAAGGCGCACTACGAGAAGTATCAGCGAGATTTTGTATGGCTTGTCGATGCCGGCGTTGCTCTCAAAGCCGATATCGTAACCGAGCCAAAATCGCTCCTGCTCAAGTCAGCACGACCATCGCAGTTCAAGCTATATCAATCGGATACGGGCATGTTGATGGCGCGCTACCCCGTTGGAGTCGCCCAAGCGGCGTATCTTGATAGCAAGGAGCCCAATCTGGGCGGCATTTACGAAAACGTGGTGGCCCAGCAGCTGGCCGCCCAAAATCGCCAGCTTTACTACTATCAGACAAAAAAGCGCGGTGAAGTGGACTTTGTGGTCGATGGACCGGATGGGACGGCTGTTCCGATCGAGGTTAAATCGGGCTCCTATTACCACGCGCACGCTGCGCTCGGTCATGTGCTTGATACGGCTGAATATGGCGTAAGGCTCGGGATTGTTTTCTCGAGAGGCAACGTTGAGCGCAACGGAGCGGTTCTCTATTTGCCGCTATATGCGACCTGGGCCCTTTCGGATGTTTTGGGCGACTCTTGCGCCGAGGGGATAAAGCTGGAGGTCAAGCCGGTCTAGGGCTAGTCCCGGATGTGACAAAGGGGCAGTCCCTTTGTCACATTCATGAGCGTTGATTTTCTCCCACCGAGATAACGAGCGTGGATTTTCTCCCGTTTAGAGCGCACTCGAACGCTCAGAGTGGGAGAAAATCCACGCTCGTTTTACGCCGATGGGCGTGGCCCGTGTGCCCGCGCCGCCCGAGCGCCTACAGCTGCTCAAGCATAGCGGTGCAACCGGCGAGTACATCGCGGTAGGTGGCGTCGAAATTGCCGGTGTACCAGGGGTCGGCCACGTCGCCGGGGCGATCGGTCCAATCGAGCAGGCGCGAGATCTTGCCATCGGGGTCCTTCCCAAAAATTCGGTACAGGCCGCGGGCGTTCTCGTCGTCCATATAGACAATGTGGTCCCAGTCGCCATACTCCGCGCGACGCACCTGACGTGCACGATGTGCGACGACGGGAATCCCGACCTCGCGCAGCTTGGCAACGGTACCGTGGTGTGGCGGGTTGCCGATCTCCTCGGTCGAGGTCGCAGCGGAGTCAATGACAAACTCGCCCGCGCGCCCGGTGCGCCGCACCAGCTCGGTAAACACCGACTCAGCCATCGTCGATCGACAGATATTCCCATAGCAGACAAAAAGAATGCGTTGCATATGCGGTTTCCTTTCTAGGCGGTCGCGCAGGGCTTACAGACTGCTCTTGAGGCAGTTTGCTCCAATAAAGCCCGCTGCGTACAAGGGGAGGTGGCGCAGCTCGCGCCCGTCATCGGTTTCGCTGCGGGAAAAATTGTTCTCGGACAAAATGTAGGCATATGGCGATCGGGCTTTGTCCATAAACGACCCGAAGGTTTTCGCGCGCACGTTACGTGCGGACTTTACCTCGACGGGCACGATTTCCATACGGTCGGTCTGAAGTAGAAAATCCAGCTCGCCGGTCGTCTTCCAAGACGACGGCGGCATCCAATAATACGTCTGCAAGCTATTACCCGAAAATGCTTGCATGACCGAGTTTTCCGCCAGGGCGCCTCGGAAGTCGGAGGATAGCGCTATGGCGGAATCCTCTTTGAGGTCGAGCCAGAGCCTCGGGTTGATACCGAGTTTGTAGAACATGAGGCCCGTATCGAGAAGATAGACCTTAAAGAAACTTCCATCTTCATCGTCGAAGGGAACGAGGGGAGGCTCGATGCCTTCGGTCAGGTTGTTGACCGATATGATGCCGGTGCCTTCGAGCCAGTCGAGCGGCTCGATAAGCTTGGCGCGACGGCCTCCGCGCTCGACCTCGGAGTACTTGAATTTTTTTGTGGACGATCTCAGCAGCTGGGACGGAATGGAGCGCCAGACCTTGCGCGCCGCCACGCCGCTGATCCCGTTTTCGGGGTCGGTCATATCGGCGGTGTAGGTCTCGTCGATTTCGCGCTGCTCGACGCGCGCGTCTTCGATGGACAACGTCTTGCGATATGCTTTGACGGCGGCGGGCATGCCGCCCACGATCTGGTATCGATGAAACAGGCTGAGCGCGGCTTGGTGCGCGGCGTAGGTCTCGAGCGTGCCGGCGTGGGTACGAATGGCATCGGCCATCTGCTCTTCATCGAGCGCCCAGAGAAACTCCTCGAACGACATGGGATGCATGGTCTCTTGACGAACGCCGCTGGGAAAAGGCAACTTGCGCTTGCGCGTGGCGACACCGAGTTGGCTGCCGGTCGCGCATATGCGCCAGCCCGAACCCGAGAAAAAGCGAAGCGAGTTGAGCGCCCGTTCGCAGAGCTGCACCTCGTCAAACAGGATGAAGGCGGTTTCCTTGCGAATGGGGGTACGTTTATAGTCTGAAATCCGCGCCACGATGGTGTCAACGTCGTCGGTGGGACAGTCGAACAGCGGAGCGATCAGCTCAAGATCGGTCTGAAAGTCGAGTTTGACAAACGCATCGCCGGCGATTCGCCTGCCGATTTCCTCGGCAGCGTACGTTTTGCCTACGCGTCGCGCACCACGGATGAGGAAGGGGCGTGAAGCGTCCTTTGTCGCCCATGATTCGATAACGGATTCGATTGATCTGCGCATGGGGCCGCCTTTCCAATTTCGTGTACTTTAGATACACAGTTTAGTGCTATTTCGTGTACTTGAAATACACGAAATAGCACTGCTGAAGCTTCCAGGCGGATAAACACTACTCGTATGGGACGGTTTTCACCGGTTGCTCGCCACCTTGGGCTATGTTCGCTCCTATGCCTGCATCCGGGGCTGTGCTGATTGACGCTTGCGCTCCCAGCGAGCCAACTTAATCGTCACCAGCGTGAGGGCCCAGGCCACAAGCGAGAACGCGGCGCCCACTGCGCCCACGTACGCAATGCCAACGCTGCTTACCACGGCGCCGCCCACTGCGGTGCCAAAAGAGATGCCGACGTTAAACGCCATGGGCTCAACCGAACTTGCGAGTACCATCGACTTGGGATGGCGGCTGCGTGCCACGTCCATAAAGTGAGTGATGCACGACACCGAGAACAGGTACATGAGCAGCGCCAAGCTAAAGACAAAGACCAGCGCGAGCGGCATGGTGCCGCCCACAGCAAACAGTCCGAGTAACGCCGCAGCCTGCAGCACAAACGTCACGAGCAGCGCCTTCATGCCAAAGCGCGCGTCGATCCATCCGCCCAGGATGTTCGAGATTAGGCAGAACACGCCGTAGGCCATAAGCGTGGTACTGGCTTCGACCGTGCCCATGCTCAGCACCTGCTCAAGATAAGGCGTCACGTAGCCGTAGAACACATAGACCGAGCCCACGCCAAACAAAAAGATGAGCATGCCGGTGATGATGCTCGGCTCGCACAGCAGCCCCGCCTGCTCGCGAAAGGTGGCAGGCTCGTCGGTTTGCCCAGCGCGCGGCATAAACGCCACGAGCGCCCCGCAGATCAGAACGGCAAAGGTCAGCGTGCCGTACATGGCTACGTGCCAATCGAGCGTGTCGGCTACAAACTTACCGATCGAAGTGACAAAGACCATTGCCACGGAAAACGCACCATATACCACCGAGATTGCAAGCGAAGTTTGCTGCGGGGACAGCAGCTCGGGGATGTACGTCACGCCCACGGCGAGCAGTGCGCCCGAGACGGAGCCCAGGATGATGCGCGAGATGAACAGCACCTGGAAGTTGGGCGCCAACGCCATGACCAGGTTGCCGAGCACAAAGACGATGCTGTAGCACACGAGCAGCTGGTAGCGGCGAAAACGCCCCGTGCTGAGCGCAAGCACCGGCGTCGCGATGGCGTAGACAAGCGCGAACACGCTGATGAGTTGGCCCGCGGTGGCAAGCGAGATGCCGAGCTCCGTCGCCAGGTCGCTCTCGATGCCGATGACCACGAACTCGGAGCAGCCGAGCGAGAATCCCAACAGCACGAGCAGCGCCAGGCAAAGATTGGTGCGCGCAGGTGAAAGCGCGGCGGCGGTTGATGCTGTTGTGGACGAAGTTGCGGCGGTCAAGGCAGTTGCTCCCATGTTGCGTTATATGAGCTGGATTCAGTCCCTGCAACTCTACCAGAATGTGTCAGGTGCTCGCCCCCTTTGTCGCAGGCTGCGCTTGCCTGTATAGTCGCAATGCAGGCGAAGATGATCTCAGGTACATCGCGGGCGACAGGAGATCCCATGGGTATGCACACGACAAAGGTTGCAGTGGGCGAGGGCAAGTTTGCGCTCGAGGAGGCCCTCGAGGCCCCCTCCATTCGCGTTGCCCTCGCGATGTGACAAAGGGACAGTCCCTTTGTCACATTCCATTCCTTAGAAACTTGCAAATTCTGCAAGTTTCTAAGGTAGCATCTTATAAACTTGCAAAAAATGCAAGTTTATAAGATTTCATGTCTGGCCGGGTGCTAGGGAGACTCTATGGATATCGTTCGCCGAAGCCGTTATCTTGATCGACTCATTGCTTTTCAGGATACCGACCTCATCAAAATCGTGACGGGCATACGCCGTTGTGGCAAATCAACGTTATTGGACATGATGAGGGACTATCTGGCGCAACGGGGGGTGCCAGCCGAGCGTTTGCTGACCTTTAAGATGGAATCTCTAGAGTACGCGGGAATTACGGATTATCTGACGTTTTATCGTATGGTTCGGGAGCGCATCGACGGCATCGATCATCCCTACCTGTTCTTTGACGAGCTCCAGAATGTCGAAGGTTGGGAAAAGGCGGTCAACTCGCTCCGAGTGGATTTGCCGTGCGATATCTATGTCACGGGCTCCAATGCCTTTTTGCTATCGAGCGAGCTCGCAACGCTTATCTCGGGCCGATATGTCGAGGTCAAGATGCAGCCTCTCACGTTTAGCGAATATCTTGATTTTCGCTCGATTGATGCGGTCGCCGCTGAAGGGCTTGGTGAGAGGGTTGAACTTGTTTCCAAGACAGGCGATCGCCTTAATTCAAATACCGTGCTTGAGCAGTACATAACCTACGGCGGCATGCCGTTTCTGGCCCATGATGAGCCGAGACGTGAGCCGTGCCGCGGCTATATCCGTAGCCTCTACCAGACGATCGTCGCGCGCGATATCCTGTCGCGCGCGACGCGTAGGGGTCGCGGAGCTATCACCAAGCGCGATGTTCTCGAGCGGCTCTGTGCGTATCTGGCAGACAACATCTCCAACCAAACCTCGGTCAACAAAATCGTAGGGACGCTCAACGAATCGGCGGGCGGTAAGACCAACGCATCGACGGTGTCGGCATATATTGACGCTCTGGAAGAGACGTACCTGTTTACCAAAGTAAAAAGGTATGACATCAAGGGGCGGGAGCTTCTTAAGACAGGTGGTAAATATTACATAGCTGATACGGGAATTCGCAGCTATCTTGACGGATATAGAGGTAGCGATAGCGGAAGGATGCTCGAGAACGTTATCTACAACCAGCTTGTATTTGAAGGATACGAAGTGTTTTGCGGCCATCTGCGCGCGGGGGAAATCGACTTTGTCGCAATCGGCGAGGGATCGGACCGCAAATATATCCAGGTTACCGAGCGGATCGATGCCGAGGCGACGAGAGAACGCGAGCTGCGACCGCTCAAGCTAAGCACGCTAGGAAAAATTCCTGATTCGTATGAGAAGATCCTGATTGTCAGGGATGGCGACCATCCAACGGACATCGATGGCATCAGAATCGTGGGGGCAGTCGACTTCTTGTTGAGAAATTAGATTACCCGCGGCTAAACGCAAGCAGATTCGTTTCGATGCGACAAAGGAGCAGCCCTTTTTCGCATTCCGTGCGAGCCCTCGTGCCGTCTGAGGGTATAAGGCTGGCAAGTGTTTATTTGCGAGGCCTAAGGGGCGCCCCGTATGGATATCGATAACTTTGAATGGTGGTATAGCGAGGGCGAGGCTCCGGACGAGGGGTGGGACGAGCCCGCGTCGCGTGACGTGTCGAGCGACGAGGACGAGACCGGCAACGATGCCGTCGAGACGGATGCCGCTTCCGACTCCGCCGAACCCCTAACCTTTGAACAGGCCTGGGCTCAGGCCGAGGCCGACGAGGCTAAGGCCGACGCTACGGCCACGCTCGGCGAGCCAGCCGACATGTCCATCTCGCCGGCCAAGACCCCGCAGCCGCGCCATAACATCGATCCCGGCAGTACGGCATCTTTCAGCATTCTCGACGTGCCCGCGCAGGGTGCCCAGGCGCCCGCCCCCACGCATCGCCCCAACCTAGCTCGTGAGGAAGACGCGGCCCGCCGCTCTCCGCTCGGCCCCATCCTCATCGCCTTTATGGCCGGCGTCATCGCTTGCTCGGCGATCGGAAATGTCTGGAGCCATGTGGAGCAACAGCGCAAAGATGCTGCCAAGGTCGAGATGTCTGTCGAGCAATCGCTCAGCCGCACGCGTTCGGTGCATGTGTCGGTCGAGGTCAAGGACGGCGCGACGTGGGACACCGCCCGCGGCGACAGCCAGATGCTCATCCACATCGTGGGCCGCACACTCAGGGGGCAGGCGATTGACGAGTATCAATATGTCAACTCCGCTGGCGACGGCATCGAACTCAAGCCCGGCGACTACGAGCTCACGGTCGACGAGCCGCCCGTCGCCACCGATGGCACGCGCTTCCGCGCCTCAAAGCGCATGGTTCCCGTGAGCTTTAACTCGCAGGCGCCCGATACGGTCGACAGCACGCCGCAGGGCGGATTCGACCTTTACGCAATCGCTCAATAACTGCGCCTGCCGCTTCTCCTTGCCGCCAAGAGTGGCACAATAGCCCTCGACACTATTGTTTACTTTTGGAGGAAGTAGCATGTCCACCGTCACCACCATCAAGCGCGGCGGCCTCACCGCGGCCATCGATTCCATGGGCGCCCAGCTCACGAGTCTTGCCCTCAACGGCAACGAGTATCTGTGGCAGGGCGACCCGGCCTTTTGGGGCAAGCACGCGCCCATTCTGTTTCCCATCGTGGGCTCACTGCGCAACAACACGGCGACGTCTGCGGCCGGCACCTGCGAGATGCCGCGTCACGGCCTCGCGCGCATCGTTGAGCACAAGCTGGTCGAGGTCTCCGAGGACGGCTCGTCCGTCACCTACGAGATCACCGATACGCCCGAGTCGCTCAAGGCTTTCCCCTTCCACTTTAAGCTCAACATGACCTATGCCCTAACCGGCGATGCCACGCTCACGCAGACCTTTGCCGTCACCAACACCGGCGACGTGGACCTGCCGTTCTCGGTGGGCGGCCACCCTGCATTTAACGTGCCCGCCCCCGTTGCCGAGGACGAGACGTTCGAGGATTACGAGCTGGCGTTTACCGAGGCTTGGACCAACGAGGCCCCCATCATCACGCCCGATGGCCTCATGACGTTCGAGGGTAGCTACAAGGCTCCCGATAACTCGGACGTGCTGCCCATCACGCACCGCAGCTTCGATAACGATGCCATCATGTTCACCGATACCCCGGGCTCCACGCTCACGCTGCGCGGCCGCAAGTCGGGCCACGGCGTCAAGATTGACTTTGAGGGCTTTAAGTACATCGGCGTGTGGTCTGCCGCCAACGACGCTCCGTTTGTGGCGCTCGAGCCCTGGACCGGTCACACCACCATGGACACCGAGGACGATGTCTTTGAGCACAAGGTCAACACCATCACCTTGGCTCCCGGCGCTACCGATAAACGTAGCTTTAGCGTCACCTTGCTCTAGAGGTTCCGCCG
>CABUVB010000030.1 GCA_902494815.1 uncultured Collinsella sp.
CTCCACCGGCGTCGAGGGCGTCTGGGCTGCGGGCGACTGCCGTCGCGGTCCTGCCACCGTGGTCGAGGCCATCGCCGATGCCGCCGAGGTTGCCCGTGCCATCGCCGGCGTGGACTTTAACAAGTACGCCGACCAGAATGCTCAGGCCGGCCGCGAGGACACCTGCTACGAGCGCAAGGGGTCGCTGTGCCGCGACAAACGCAACTGCACCAAGATCCGCTGCCTGGGCTGCGGCTCGGTGTGCGAGGTCTGCTGCGACGTGTGCCCCAACCGCGCCAACGTTGCCATTAAGGTGCCGGGCCTTGCCAAGCATCAGGTCGTCCACGTCGACGGTATGTGCAACGAGTGCGGCAACTGCGCCGTGTTCTGCCCCTACCAGGAGGGCCGTCCCTACAAGGACAAGCTCACCCTGTTCTGGAGCGAGGAGGACATGGAGAACTCCGAGAACGAGGGCTTCCTGGCCGTGGACGAGGATCACTTTAAGGTCCGCGTCGCCGGCACGGTCCGCACCGTCTCGGTCGATGCCGTCAACACCGGTCTTCCCGAGGCCGTCCGCCTGACCATCAGGGCTGTGCGCGACAACTATTCGTACCTTCTTAAGAAATAGGCGAGTCTCTTATGGCCAAATCCATTCAACATAACGTGGCCTACGTTGCCTGCGGAAGCGGTTGCGCCTCCGCAGGCGGCGATGCCCGCTGCAGCGAAGGCTGCATTGGCTGTGGTGCCTGTGTCACGGCCTGCCCCCACGGTGCCATCGTACTGGTCGACGGCGTCGCCCGCGTGGACCGCTCCAAGTGCACGGGCTGTGGCCTGTGCGGCATGGCGTGCCCGCAGCGCGTGATTGCTTTCGTTCCCGGCTACCAGAACATCCTGGTGCGCTGCAACAACACGGATAAGGGCGCCATTGCCCGCAAGATCTGCGACACGAGCTGCATCGGTTGTGGCATGTGCGCTAAAAAGTGCCCCGCCGGCGCTATCCGCATCGAGGACAACTGCGCCCATATCGACGGCGCGGACTGCCTGTCGTGCGGCATGTGCGCCGTCGTCTGCCCGCATGGCGCTATCCACGACCGCACCGGCATCGCCGCCGGCGTGTAGAAGGGAATCACCATGGCACAGGAATTCACTTTTACCGTTAACGGCGTCGAGCGCACGACGACCCAAAATAAACCGCTGCTGCGCTACCTGCGCGACGACCTACACATTCACTCCGCCAAGGACGGCTGCTCCGAGGGCGCGTGCGGTACCTGCACCATCCATGTGGACGGTGCAGCCGTCAAGGCGTGCGTGCTGACCACCGCTCTTGCCGCCGGCCGCAACATCGTGACCGTCGAGGGCCTGCCCGAGGACGTGCGCGAGGCCTTTGTGTACGCCTTTGGCGCCGTGGGCGCCGTGCAGTGCGGTTTTTGCATCCCCGGTATGGTCATGGCGGGTGCGGCGCTCATCGCCGAGGACCCCGAGCCCACCGAGGAGCAGATCAAGTACGCCATCCGCGGCAACGTCTGCCGCTGCACCGGCTACAAAAAGATTATCGAGGGCATTGCGCTGGCCGCTGCGGTGCTCCGCGGCGAAAAGCAGATCGACGAGGATCTGGAGCGCGGCGACGACTACGGCGTGGGCAAGCGCGCCTTCCGTATCGACGTGCGCAAGAAGGTGCTCGGCGAGGGCAAGTATCCCGACGACATCGACGAGCTCGATCAGCCGGGTCTGACCTATGCCAGCGCCGTGCGCTCCAAGTACCCGCGCGCCCGTGTGCTCTCCATCGATACCTCCAAGGCCGAGGCCCTGCCCGGCGTGGTGGGCATCCTGCGCGCCGAGGACGTGCCGGTCAACCAGGTCGGCCACCTTATCCAGGACTGGGACGTCATGATCGCCCAGGGCGATATCACCCGCTGCGTGGGCGATGCCATCGTGCTGGTGGTTGCCGAGGACGAGGCGACGCTCGAGAAGGCCAAGAAGCTCGTAAAGATCGATTACGAGCCTCTGGAGCCCGTGCGCAACATCGCCGAGGCCAGGGCTGCCGATGCCCCGCGCCTGCACGACAGCTTCTTTGCCTTTGGCAACACGGTGGAGCTCAAGGACAACGTATGCCAGAGCCGTCACGTGACGCGTGGCGACGCCGCCAAGGCGCTGGCGGAGAGCGCATTCACCGTGACGCAGCGCTTTACCACGCCCTTTACCGAGCACGCCTTTTTGGAGCCCGAGTGCGCCGTTGCCTTCCCGTACAAGAACGGCGTCAAGGTGCAGTCGACCGACCAGGGTGCCTACGACACGCGCAAAGAGTGTGCCCATATGTTTGGCTGGGATAGCGAACCCGAGCGCGTGGTCGTCGAGACCATGCTCGTGGGCGGCGGCTTTGGCGGTAAGGAGGACGTTTCGATCCAGCACCTGGCCGCGCTTGCTGCCTATAAGTTCCAGCGTCCTGTGAAGTGCAAGCTCACGCGTGCCGAGTCGCTCGCGTTCCATCCCAAGCGTCATGCCATGGACGGTACCTTTACGCTGGGTTGCGACGCCGAGGGCAACTTTACCGGCCTGGATTGCGAGATCAACTTTGACACCGGCGCCTACGCGTCGCTGTGCGGCCCGGTGCTCGAGCGCGCCTGTACGCATGCCGTCGGCCCCTACAAGTACCAGAATACCGACATTCGCGGCTTTGGCTACTACACCAACAACCCGCCCGCCGGCGCGTACCGTGGCTTTGGCGCCTGCCAGTCCGAGTTTGCGCTCGAGAGCCTAATCGACCTGCTGGCCGAGAAGGTCGGCCTGGATCCGTGGGAGATTCGCTACCGCAACGCCATCGAGCCGGGCGAGATTTTGCCCAACGGTCAGATTGCCGACTGCTCCACGGCGCTGAAGGAGACACTGCTCGAGGTCAAGGATGCCTACTATGCGCATCCCGGACACGCCGGCATTGCCTGCGCCATGAAGAACGCCGGCGTGGGCGTGGGCCTGCCCGATGCCGGCCGCTGCAAGATTCGCATCGAGAACGGCGCGGCCGTGGTCTATGCCGCCACGTCCGACATTGGCCAGGGCTGTAACACCGTCTTTTTGCAAGACGTTGCCGAGGCATGCGGCCTGCCGCTTCGCTGCATCGCCAACGGCGAGTGCTCCACCGAGAACGCTCCCGACTCCGGCACCACGTCTGGCTCGCGTCAGACGGTCGTGACCGGCGAGGCTGTGCGCGGTGCCGCCTTCTTGCTGCGCGATGCCATGCTTGACGTCGAGGCCGGCAAGCCTGCGCCTACTGGCCCGGTGAGCGCCCACGGCGACGGCGTCAAGATCGAGTACGACGACGGTCGCGCCTATCAGCTGCGCACGCAGGAGCTCGTCGCCGACCAGGGTATGCATCCTCAGGATCCCGCGGCTGCCATCAAGGCGCTCGAGGGATGCGAGTTTGGCTACGTGTACCTGGAGCCGACCGACAAGCTGGGCGCCGACGTTCCCAACCCCAAGAGCCACATCTGCTACGGGTTTGCCACGCATGTGGTCATTCTGGATGATGACGGCCGCGTGAGCGAGGTCTATGCCGCACACGATTCCGGCAAGGTGGTCAACCCCATCTCCATCCAGGGTCAGATCGAAGGCGGCGTGCTCATGGGTATGGGCTATGCGCTTACCGAGGATTGGCCGCTCAAGGACTGCGTGCCCCAGGCCAGGTACGGCACCCTCGGGCTGTTCCGCGCGCCCGAGATTCCGAATATCCACGCCATCTACGTGGAGAAGGACGAGCTGTTGCCCGTGGCATACGGCGGCAAGGGCATCGGCGAGATCGCAACGATCCCCACGGCGCCCGCCGTGCAGAATGCCTACCGCGCGTTTGACGGTAAGCTGCGTCCAGATCTGCCCATGGTGGATACGCCCTACAGCCGCGCCTGTCACCGCGGGTAGGGTAGGGCGCGCACGGCCGTTGCTGACGGGCTGTTCGCGCTGAACATCAACTACATACGCTGCACCTTTGGCCCCAGCCCCATCGCGAGCCGGGGCCTTTTGTTTGGAGCGCCTCCGCATGCGGAAACTGTGTCCCGGATTCGGCGCTCAGAATGGGATGCGCTTTCCGTTAACCGCTCACTTGGAAAGTGCATCCCAGCTTGAGCGTTTATTCCGGGATGCGGTTTCCGCTGAAGGACTCAACCGGAAAGCACGACCCGTTCCGAGACCTGATTCCGGGATACGCTTTCCGCTAGGCCCGCCATCCGGAAAGTGCATCCCGTTTTGAGCGTCCAGGCTAGGACGCGCTTTCCGTTGGCGTGGTCGTTGGGAAAACGCGGCCCAAATAGGGGGGTGCGATCCGGCGATGCGTGGCCTAGCAGCTCCTACAGGTCCACGTCGTTGAGCCATGTCGGCAGCGCGGTCTGCCGGATGCCTGCTGTCTGCAGCTTTTTTGCGAGCACTCCTGTCGAGCGGACTTCACTCATGGTAAAGCGCAGCAAGGGATGGCCGTAGAGCGACAGGTGCGCTTCGCGTTGCCGTTCGGCAACGAGTGCTTCGGCGGTGGTGCGCCCGGCTAACATGGCCTGGTCGGTATATTTGACGAACCCGTCGAGTTCTCCCAACGTGAGCTCCCGCGCCTGGCGCTCCCAGGCAAAGTCCGTTCGCATAGTCTCGGTCGAATCGAAGGGGTCCGTCAGCTCGTATTGCAGTTGGTCGGGTGCGAAGCCGGTCTCGATCATGACGGCGCGGGCGACTGATTCCCCGCCGCTCTCGGCGCGGGCGTCGGCATATCGAAGCGTTGTGAGGGCGGTGCGAATCGCGCGACCATTGCGGGCAGTCGCTCGTTGCTCAACGGCCTCCATCAGCTGTTCCGACGCAAGGCCGAGCTTTGAGATCGCCGAATCGGCAATGGGCATGCCGTCGGCAAAACCAGTTTGCAGCAGGCAATCTGTGGCCGTTTGGATGGGCGGCGTTACCGATATGCCGGCTCTGCGTATTGCTCCGGCCGACTCAATCTGGTGTCGCTGAATATGTGCGCCCGGGCGAGCCGACGGCTTTGTCGAGCTGCAAACATGCACGACATTCAGGTGTCGCCACGAGACCTCGAGCCCCAGCAGGCAAGCTGCCGAAAACGAGCAGAACGACCAATAGGGGTGGATGATCGCAAGGGCGCGAATAATCTCGCAATGACGCTGCGCCCGGTTGAGCTCATCCCAGCGTATTTTGCGCGCGAACAATCCCGGCATGGGGGAGACGACCGTGCTGCCGATGCGCCGAAGGAGCGCTTTTCGGATCGCCGCGCTCGGGGGAATCAGACAGCGCCCCTCTTGTTCGACTTGGTTCAACAGCTGGTCGATGAGTTGGTCATTGCAATGGGTCATGAGCTACCGCCTCCTTTTGGGTAGCAAAAACGTATCAGCTGGAACTTGCCGCTCAGCTGACCAAAAGCTGACCAAAATCTAACCATGCAGGCAGATGGCCTGGTTTTGACGTCATTTTTTGAAGCTGAATCGGTGGGCGGTAATTGGCGACCTTGAACGGTAGCGAGTTATGAAGAATGGGTAAGTTTCGGGACGTGTACTTTTTTGAAAAAGAGCATTCTATCTGCTGTTTTGTGTCTCTGGATCGCATGTTTGAAGGTCTGTGATAAGGGCGACGGATTGTCGTCTTGTATCTGCGGAAACTGTGACCCGGAATTGCCGCTTGGAATGGGATGCGCTTTCCGGAACAGCCCTCAACCGGAAACTGCGTCCCAGATTTCGGCCTCGGAGTGGGATGCCGTTTCCGGATCGGGCCTCAAGCGGAAATTGCATCCCGGAACGAGCCCTCAGAGCGGGATGAACTTTCCCAACGGGCCGCATGCGGAAACTGTGTCCCGGAATTGCCACTCAGAACGGGACACGCTTTCCGGATGGCATGTTTGGCGGAAACTACGGCCCAGTTTTTGGCTCCAGAACGGGATGCATTTTCCGGAACGGTCCACGTGCGGCGGTGTGTCGCCCCTTTTCGTGCGCCGCTTGTCGAATTACGTTATAGCTAGCTATATTATAGTAAGGTATAATATAGCTAGCTATAACGTAAAGGAAGGATGGCCCTATGTTTATCGGAAGAACAGTGGAAATGTCCGAGCTCAATCGACTGTATGGCACGGGCTCCTTTGAGATGCCTGTGATTTACGGCCGCCGTCGTGTGGGTAAAACGCGCCTTATCACAGAGTTCATCCAAGGCAAGAAGGCTATTTACTTTCAGGCTCGTCGTACCAATGCGGAGGCAAACCTGCACGGCTTTAGCCAGGCGATACTTGCGGGTTCGGTTGGTGCTGCAGGCGTGTCGTTTCGTAGCTTTGATGAAGCGTTCGATGCATTGGCCACCATGGCCCGCACGGAACGTTTGATTGTCGTGATTGACGAGTATCCCTATCTCGCCCAATCGAATCCCGAGATCAGCTCGTTGCTGCAAGACAAGATTGATCACCTGTACAAAGAGACCAGGCTCATGCTGATCCTATGCGGCTCGTCTCTTTCGTTTATGGAGGAACAGGTGTTGGGCTACGAGAGCCCACTATACGGTAGGCGTACGGCCCAGTTTAAGATCATGCCGCTCGATTTTACGACGACCCTCGGCCTGTGGCAGAGCATGAGTCGCGAAGATGCTGCAGTTTGCTATGGCATGACGGGCGGCATTCCTGCATATATCGAGAAAGTCGATCCTGCCGCACCGCTCAAGGACAACATCAAACGTCTTTTTCTTACTCCTACGGGCTATCTCTTTGAGGAGCCGAGTAACCTGCTATTGCAAGAGTGCCGCAATCCCGAGCAATATGATGCGATCGTGCAAGCAATTGCTCAGGGGCGCTCGAGGATCTCGGAGATTGCGAGCTCTACGGGAATCCCTGCGAGCAACGTAAAGAGCTATGTGGATAAGCTGGCGTCGCTTGGGATTGTCGAGCGCGAGCTGCCCCTAAACGAGACGAGCAATAAGCGAGCCGTGTATCTGCTGAGCGATCAGATGTTTAGGTTCTGGTACAAGTTTGTTCCGCAGAACATCGGGCTGATTCAAAACGATATGGCCGCGATGGCGTATAAGCGCATTGAGCCGCACGTATCGGATTACATGGGCGCGGTCTTTGAGCTTATATGCAGGCAATACGTGTACGAACTCGCACGCGCGGGCCAGCTCGATGTGGTTCCGGCAAGCGTTGGGCGCTGGTGGGGGACGGATAATCGCACGCATACGCAGGAAGAAATCGACTTGATTGTTGACGATGGCGAGGGCGCTGCGCTGTTTGCGGAGTGCAAATGGCGCAATGAACCGGTGGGCGAAGACGTGCTGCAAAAGCTCGTGCACCGCAGCGAGCTCTTTAGACGGCAACGAAAAAGCTATGCACTATTCTCAAAAAGCGGCTTTACGCAGGGATGTCGGGATGCCGCGGAGAGTAGGGGAGACGTCAAGCTGATTTCGTTTGCCGAGATGTGTGAGCGGGGATAATGAAGCGCGTCCTGATTTGATGCTGGGAATGGGATGTGCTTTCCTTTTGCGACCTTTGGCAGAAAGTGCGTTCCAGATTTCGGCTTCAGAATGGGATGCCGTTTCCGGATCGGCCCTCAGGCGGAAACTACGACCCGGAATTTGGCTCCAAAACGGGATACGCTTTCCCGGTGGCATCTCTGGCGGAAACTGCATCCCGGAATGAGCTCTCGGAACGGGACACGCTTTCCCATTGGGGCTTCAAACGGAAACCGTGTCCCGGAATCGAGCCTCAGGGTGGGACGCATTTTCCGGTAGAGGCCTGGGACGGAAGGCGTGTCCCAGAATCCGGCTAATCCGATGGCCAGGTGGTTGAGCGAGCGGGCTCCGAGGCTCCATTACTGAAAATTCATTTGTTAAACCTGGCAACCGTGGGTAGAATAAAGTCGACGGCAGCCCAAGGGTGATAGCTGGGCAGCGCCGTTACTTAGTTCAAGGGGTCAATGCCTTAACGGCGTCGACCCCTCTTCTTTTGCTTCGTACGCTGCTTAAGTGCCTCGGAAAGTCCGATAAGCGCCGTGAGGAGCGAGACCAAAGCGGTCAGGAGCTTCACGAAATCAATCAGATCGGTCATGGGCATCACCTCCCGTCGCATGGAGGGCGCTGCCCGGCACATGGAACTGCCGTCAACAACTGCCATTCTATCAAAGCGCGGTCATAAATACGAATATATGTTCGATAATAACAGCAACGTGATTCCCTCGAATAGCAGCCTTTCGTAAGGGCGGCAGAAGACGACGCTGGGCGATTGGGGATAGACGCGCAGGTCTTCGTCACCGAAAGCCCGTTTGATTAACCAGCCCTCTGTAGGTACACTGCATATTGATGGGCTCGGGATGACCGCTGATTCAAGTCACCGGGCCTAAATCTTTTCCATGCATTTGAATAGAGCGGGCGACTCTCTTGGGGCGGTCTGCATGGCGTGCGACCGGCGCATGGCGTTGCACCCCGCTTTTGTGTCCGCACGGGCGCCTATCCTTACGGCAATGTAGCCGCTTATGTAACAAGCGGCAGTTGACGGAGAAAGGCCCTAATCGTGTCAGCTGAAAAGACGCCGTGTATCTCGGCTATCGATACGACGAACTTTGCGCGCCAGATCGTGCTGGACTTTGAGTTTGCGCCGGTGCCAAAGCAGCGCCAGCGCCGTGGGCTGCGCAACGAGATTATCGAGGTCGGCGCCGTCAAGCTCGACTATCACGGCAACGTTATGGGCGAGCTCTCGCAGTTTGTGCAGACGGAATTTACCGAAGGCGTTGCGTTCCCTGTCCGCGAGCTTACGGGGATATCAGCCGTGGACACCGCGATGGCCGATCCGCTCTGTGTGGTGATCAAAAGGCTCAGCGATTGGATCGGTCGCTACTCCGCCCAGATAGTTTGCTGGAGCGGAGCGGATCGTCGACAGCTTTTGACCGAGTGCCAGGCAAAGCGCATCGACCTTTCCGCATTTCCTACGGACTGGGCCGACCTGCAGGCGTTTTACACCTCGATCATGGATGTGGGCAGCCACGGGTGTGTCTCTTTGAGTGACGCGGCGACGTGGTTTGGCATCGAGTTCGACGAGTCGACGGGCCACGCCCACAGCGCCTTAGCCGATGCGCGCGTGACCGCCAAGTTGCTCAAGCAGGTGATGGACGGGAACTATCACGTGAGCCCGCGCGCCCAGGAGATCCGCCAGCGGTGGGGGATGGGCGAGCGAGCCCAGACGCGCCTCTCCAGCAGGTGCCCCGAGCTGAGCGATCTGCTGCTGAAGCTGAAGGCGGAGGGGAGGTAGGCGGGGCTCCGGGAATGACCTCTGACTCAAGTCAACGGGGCTCATTTTGCTTTCTTTGGAGCTTTCTCACGGGGCTGACTTTACTTCGTCTCATTTCGTATAAAGCGGCTGCTAGATTGCATAGTGATGATAAAATTAATCAACTCAACATCAATAGCTGTCGCTTTGCGCAATGAGGGGTTCCGAGACGTATGAACGAGTCTGACACACGGCTTAAACTCATTGATCCTGCGATTATGGAGTCGTGGGATCGCAATACCCAAGTCTTCACTGAGTATTTCTTTACCAGTGGCGAGATCGTTGTGCGCGGAAGTATGGTCACCCGTAAAGACAAGAAGAAGGCTGACTACCTTCTGATGTATGCTCCGGGCATCCCTATCGCAATCGTCGAGGCTAAGGATACGGAGCACACCGTTGATGCCGGTCTCCAACAGGGGATGGGATATGCCCAGCTGCTCGATATTCCGTTTGCGTACAGCTCAAACGGAAAGGGTTTTGTTGAGCACGATTTTCTTACCGGGAAAGAGCGCACTCTTGCCATGGACGAGTTTCCCGCTCCGGCGGAACTTTGGACACGATACTCAAAAGCTAAGGGGCTTGAACATCCGTATAGCCAGGAGATTGTGACCGCTCCGTATTACCAGGAGCACGGCGGCAATCATCCTCGCTACTATCAGTGCATCGCCATCAATCGTACGCTTGAAGCTATTGCGCGAGGTAAGAATCGCATCTTGCTCGTTATGGCAACGGGAACGGGAAAGACTTTTACGGCTTTTCAAATCGTTCATCGCTTGCGACAGACTACCGAGGTTCATAAGGTTCTCTATCTGGCGGACCGCAATATTCTCGTCGATCAGACTATAGACGGCGATTTCAAGCCTCTCAAGAGGGTTACAACCAAGGTCGTAGGTCGAAAGCTCGATTCTGCTTACGAGGTCTATTTCTCGCTCTACCAACAGCTTGTTGGAGAAAACGGTGAAGAAATATTCCGCGAGTTCGACTCGGAATTCTTCGATTTGATTATCGTAGACGAGTGCCATCGCGGAAGCGCCGCGGCGGACTCCGCATGGCGTAAAGTACTCGAGTATTTCAATTGCGCAATTCAAATCGGAATGACGGCCACGCCAAAGGAGACTGAAGAGGTTTCAAACATTACCTACTTCGGCGAACCTGTCTATACCTACTCCCTTAAACAGGGTATCGAGGATGGCTTTCTTGCCCCGTATAAAGTTATTCGCCCTAAGCTGAACGTCGACATTTACGGATACCGTACTGAGGAAGGCACCGTGGATGATCGCGGCGAAGCTCTGCCCAAACGTGTTTTCGAGAAGCAGGACTTCGACAGCGAGATCGTCATCAAAGAGCGCTACGAGGAAGTTGCCAAGCGGATAACTCAATTTCTAAAGGAGACGGATCGTTACTCCAAGACCATAGTCTTTTGCGTTGACATCGAGCATGCCGAAAACATGCGACGTGCCCTTGTAAACGAGAACGCCGATATCGTAAGAGATCACCCCACCTACATCATGAAGATTACGGGTGACGACAGGGAAGGTAAGGCTCAGTTAGATAACTTCATCGACCCCGACGAGAAATACCCGACCATCGTTACGACTTCGAAGCTTCTCACCACTGGCGTTAATTGCAAGACGTGTAAGGTAGTCGTGCTCGACAACAAGTTCGGTGAGCACGGAATGACGGAGTTCAAGCAGATTATCGGCCGCGGAACCCGTATCTGTGAGGACTACGACAAACTCTATTTCACTATCCTCGATTTTCGTGACGCATCGCGTTTGTTCGCAGATCCCGAGTTCGATGGTGAGCCTGTTGTTGTGTTTGAGCCTAATCCGGGTGACCCCATTGCGGACCCGGGTCCCGGCGGCAATGGCGGCAGCCCCGTCCCGCCTCCGCCTCCAATCGTAGACCCACCCGTATTACCGCCGGACGATCCGTCCTCCCATGTGAAATATCACGTTCATGGGGCCGACGTCTATGTAGTGTCGGAGATGGTGCAGTATTACTCCTCCGATGGCCTTCTTGTAACTGAGAGCCTTAAGGACTATACGCGAAAAAACATTCTCGGCGAATACGACACTCTTGACCACTTCCTAGCGGCGTGGAACTCTGAACATAAGAAACAAGCGATTATCGATGAGCTGCGCGCGCGTGGCGTATTCCTGGATGAGCTGCGGCTCGAGACTGGACAGGAGCAAATGAGCGACTTTGACCTCATTTGCCACATTGCTTACGACCAGAGACCTCTTACGCGCAGCGAGAGAGCCAATAGTGTCAAGAAAAAGGGCGTGCTCTATGAGTATGCCGGCGTCGCGCGTGAGGTCCTTGAAGCGCTTCTCGACAAATATGCGACGTCGAACCTCGTAGACTTGGACGACACCCACGTCCTCGACCTCGAGGAATTCCGTCGGTTTGGCAGCCCAATGAAGATCGTCGCCGCATTCGGCGGCAAACAACAGTACATTCAGGCAGCGCAGATGCTCGAGGACGAGCTCTACATCGCATAGAGAAAGGTAACGATAGCAAATGGCACTGGGATCTCTCGTAAAGACCCTGCAGAACATCATGCGCAAAGACGCCGGCATCAATGGCGATGCGCAGCGCATTGAGCAGATGACTTGGCTTTTCTTCCTCAAGATTTACGATGCCAAGGAGCAGGAGTGGGAGTTTCACGATGACTCCTATCAGTCCATCATCCCCGAGCGCCTGCGCTGGTATAGCTGGGCGCACGATGCGAAAGACGGCAAGGCGCTTACTGGCGATGAGCTTCTCGACTTTGTGAACAATGATCTATTCAAGACTCTTGAGAGTCTTGAGCTTGCACCTGATGCGCCTTTGCGACACGTCGTCGTCAAGGCTGCTTTTACTGACGCCAACAACTACATGAAGGATGGGATTCTACTTCGTCAAGTCATCAACGAGATTGACGAGTCGGTTGATTTTACCGAGTACAAAGAGCGCCACGCCTTCGGTGAAATTTACGAGACCATCCTGAAAGACTTACAGTCCGCGGGTAATGCCGGCGAGTTTTACACGCCCCGAGCGGTGACTGACTTTATGGCCCAGGCACTTGCGCCCAAGCTCGGCGAGACTGTGGCTGACTTCGCGTGTGGCACGGGCGGCTTTTTGACGAGCGCCCTCAAGATTCTCGACTCCCAGGTTCAGACTCCAGCCGATCGTGAACTCTATGCAAGATCGGTCTACGGCATCGAGAAGAAGCAGCTCCCTTACCTGCTGTGCGTGACCAACATGCTGTTGCACGATATCGATAATCCTGAAGTCTTTCACGATAACTCTCTCGAGAAGGATGTTCGCGAGTGGAAGCACAAGCCTGACGGCCAGTTTGACGTCGTACTTATGAACCCGCCCTATGGCGGGTCCGAGAGTGCATCGGTGCAAAACAACTTCCCTGTTGCACTCCGTAGCTCCGAGACCGCAGATCTATTCCTTGGACTCATTCTTTATCGTCTTAAGCGAGGCGGCCGCGCTGCTGTTATCATTCCGGATGGTTTTCTCTTTGGCCAGGATAGTGCAAAGACGGAGATCAAGCGTCGCCTGCTTGAGGACATGAACTTGCATACTGTCTTGCGCCTTCCACAGAGTGTTTTCGCTCCGTACACGAGCATCACTACTAACGTTCTGTTCTTCGATAATACGGGGGCCTCTGAGGGCGTTTGGTTCTATCGCATGGACATGCCCGAGGGGTATAAACACTTCTCTAAGACCAAGCCCATTAGGATCGAACATTTTGCACCTGTAAAGGAATGGTGGGAGAACCGTCGGGATATCGAGGAAGACGGCAATCCCAAGGCCAAGTACTATACGGTTGACGAGTTGCGAGACGGCGGTTTTAACTTTGACGTGTGCGGCTATCCTCACGAGGAAGAGGAGATCTTACCGCCTGACGAACTGATCAGGAACTACAAAGAAGAGCGCGCTAAGCTCGATGCCGAGATTGACCAGAAGCTTGCTCGTATTTGCGAGATTCTTGGGATTGAGGCGTAGATGAAGGCAAAAGACCTGAAGAACTCAATCCTGCAAATGGCGATTGAGGGAAAGCTCGTTCCACAAGACCCGAGTGATGAGCCTGCAAGCGTCCTGCTTGAGCGTATTCGTGAAGAGAAGCATAAGCTTATTGCTGAGGGTAAGGCTAAATTCCCGAAGGGCGGGGAGAGCATTATCTATATCGGTTCCGATGGCTCCCCCTATGAGAAGCACGTGGACACTAAGGGACGCGTTCTGAGCGACAAGTGCATCGCGGACGAGGTTCCGTTTGGGATTCCGGAAAGCTGGGCCTGGGCGAGATTTAGTGAAGTCATTGGAATTGCAGCGCGTTTGGTCGACCCGTTGAAATATCAGGACTTTCCTCATATCGCGCCTGACAACATCCAAAAAGGCACCGGAAAGCTCTTGTTCTGTCATAGTGTTAAGGCCGACGAGGTTAAGAGCGCCAATCACCTGTTCTCTGCAGGACAGATTCTCTATTCGAAGATTCGTCCAGCTCTTCGAAAGGCGGTTATCGCCCCTTTTGATGGGCTGTGTAGTGCGGATATGTATCCGCTCAACACCAAGCTGCAACCTGAATATGTCCTCACGGTTCTCCTCAGCAATTTCTTCACTGAGGAGACGCTTAAGGGTGATACGCGTGTCAAAATGCCAAAGACTAATCAGAAGTCATTGAACGTCATTCTGGTCCCAGTTCCGCCTCTCGCCGAGCAGCGCCGCATCGTCGAGCGGGTGAACGAGCTCATGCCCCTGGTCGAGGAGTACGGTGAGCTCGAGGACGCCCGCGAGGAGCTCGACGCCGCGCTGCCCGGC
>CABUVB010000031.1 GCA_902494815.1 uncultured Collinsella sp.
CCCACCATGGATGGTGAACCCGAAAGGTAAGGCGCGCGGGCATGGCGACTCGGCCCGCGCGCCCGGAAGAGAAAGGACGAACCCATGGGTTACATGCTCGAGACGCGCGGGCTCACCAAGCGCTTCGGCAGCGGCGACCAGGCGCAGGACGCCGTAGCCGACGTGAGCCTTCATATCCGCGAGGGCGAGGTGTACGGGCTGCTCGGCCCCAACGGCGCCGGCAAGTCGACAACGCTCAAGATGATCTGCGGGATGCTGCGGCCGACGGCCGGGGAGATCCTCTTTGCCGGGCACGCCTGGCGCCGCGAGGACCTCTACGCAATCGGCAGCCTCATCGAGGAGGCGCCGCTCTACCCCAACCTCACCGCGCGCGAGAACCTGCGCGTGCGCACCACGCTGCTGGACCTTCCCGAGAGCCGCGTAGATGAGGTGCTCGCCGCCGTGGACCTCGCGGACACCGGGAAGAAGCGCGCCGGGCGCTTCTCGATGGGCATGCGGCAGCGCCTGGGGCTCGCGCTGGCGCTGATCGCCCGGCCACGCCTGCTCGTGCTCGACGAGCCCACCAACGGCCTCGACCCCATCGGCATCGAGGAGCTGCGCGACCAGATCCGCGGCTTCGCGGCGGCGGGCACGACGGTAATCGTCTCGAGCCACATCCTCTCCGAGGTGCAGCAGATGGCGGACACCATCGGCATCATCTACGGGGGGCGCCTCGCCTACGAGGATGCGCTTCGACCCGGGCAGGACCTCGAGGAACTCTTCATGAGCGTCTGCCGGGAGGGGCGTCGAGCGCGCGGGGAGGTGGCGGCATGACGAGCGAGAAAGGCAGCCTGCTCGCGGGCCTGCGCGCCGAGGCCCTGAAGTCGCGCCACGCGGCACCGGTTCGCCTGGCCGTGCTCATGGCGCTGCCGATGCCGCTGCTCGGCGCGATGCCCTACCGGGGCGTGCAGATCTTCAGCGCGTGGAACTACTGGTACGCACTCTTCCTGCCCGTGTCTCTCTCACTCGTGGTGGCGTGCGTCGCGCGGGCGGACGCTCGCACGCGGATGCGGGGGCTTCTGGGCCTGGGCTTCCCGCTCGGGCGCGCCTGGTGGGCCAAGGCGCTCTGGTGCTTCGCACTCTGCACGCTCTCGAACCTCGTGGTCTTCGGCATCTACCTCGCGGGATCGGCGTTTTCCTCGCAGGGCCTCACGGCCGCGGGCACGCTCACGATGCTCCTCTGCGCGCTCGCCAACACGGTTACCGCGGCGTGGATGATCCCCGCAGGGCTCTTCCTCACGGCGCGGCTCGGCATGCTCGCGGGCATCTTCTGCCCACTCGCCGCGCAGCTCGTGGGTGGGTTCGCCTGGTCGCTGATGCCGCTGCCGCAGCTCTTTCCGCCGTCGGCGAGCATGGTCATCCCCACGAGCTTCATCCCCGTGCTGCCGAGCGGCGAGCCACTCGCGGCGGACATGGCGCTCGGCGGGGCGCTCACGGCGGACGGTATGCTCACACTGGCGGGCCTTGCGGTCTGCGCGCTCGCGTTCGCCGCGCTCACGGCGGCGGGCGCGGCCTGGTTCGCGCGCTCCGAGGAGAGGTGATGGCCATGACACGACTCTCCGACCCGACGCCGCGCATGACTCTCCCGCGGGCCCTGCTCTCCGAGGCCCTGCGCCTGGCGCGCTCCCCGCTCACGGCGGTACACCTCGTCTGCGGCCTGGCAGCCGGTCTTGCCTGCGGCGAGTACTTCTCCGTAACCCGATGGGACCCGGCGCTGGGCGCGGACGCCTACGCCCAGTTCCTCGGCGCCCTCATGCCGCTCATGTCCGCCATCGTCTGCGGGCTCGCCGTGGACGAGGAGCGCGCTGCCGGGCGCCTCGCCAACCTCACGGCGGTCCCCTCGCGCGGGCGCGCCGTCGCGGCGAAGCTGCTCGCCCTTGCGGCGCTCGGCGCGGGCGCGCTGGCCGTGGCGCTCGGCGTGTTCGGGGCCGTGCTCGCCGTCGCCGGGCGCCTGCCGCTCGGGCCCGCTCCGCTTGCGGCCACCTGGGCGGGTATCGTGCTGGGCAGCCTGCCCCTCTACGCGCTGGGGCTCGGCGTGGCCCTGAGCCTCGGCCGCAACGCCGCCATCGGCGCCGGCGCGGCGGGGATGCTCCTCGCGTTCTTCTCAGTGGGCGGACTTGCGCACGGCCTCATGACCGGCGAGCTCACCGGTGCCCTGGCGACGCCCCTGAGCTGGGTGCCGTTCGCCTGGCCCGCGCGCCTAGGGTCGCTCGGGGTGGAGGCCTTCATCGACGCCGCACGCGCGGCGGGCCCTCTCCTCACGACTGCGCTCGCTGGCCTCGTGCTCACCCTGGCAGCCGACGCCGTCCTTATCGCCTGGTTCTGCCGCTTCGAGGACGGGAGGGCAGATGAGTAGGAAGCCGCTCGCCGCCGTGCTCGCTCTCCTCTCCACAGCGCTCGTCCTGGGCGGGAATGCCCTGCTCGACGCCGGCTGGGGGTCGGCGCTGCGCTCGATCGCCGACCGCGTGCTGCCCAACCCTGAGATCGCCATGTGGGCGCCCGCGGCTGCGCGCGGGGCTCTGGACCGCTGAGCGCGGCGCAAGTACAATGCAACGGGAGTTTCAGGAGGTCGAACATGGCGAGGATACTGGCAGTGGATGATGAACGGGCGATCCTCGACGCGCTCGCGCGCGTCCTCGGCCGCGACGGCCATGAGGTCGTCAAGGCAGCGGACCCGACGGCGGTCCCGGGGACGGACCTCTCGCGCTTCGACCTCGTGCTCTGCGACGTCATGATGCCGGGGCTCGACGGCTTCGAGCTCGTGCGGCAGATCCGCCCGGACTTCGACGGGCCCATCATCTTCCTGACCGCGCGCGTGGCCGAGGAGGACGCCGTGGCCGGCTACGGCCTGGGCGCCGACGACTACGTCCGCAAGCCCTTCGGGGCCGCGGAGCTGCGCGCCAAGGTCGCGGCCCATCTACGCCGTGAGTGCCGGCCGCGCTCGCACGCCCTCTCCTTCGGGGAGGTGCGGATCGACCTCGGGGCGCGCGGCCTCGCCGTGGGCGGCGAGGCCGTGCCGCTCACGCCCACCGAGTACGCCATCTGCGAGTACCTCGCCCGCCACCCCGGGCAGGTCATGAGCCGCGCGCAGATTCGCGAGGCGGTGCTCGGCTGGGAGAGCGACGCCGACGACGCGGCCATATCCATGCAGGTCAGCCGCGCCCGGAGGAAACTCTCCGAGGCCGGCGCCGATCCGATCGCGACCGTCTGGGGGATGGGGTACAAGTGGCAGCTTTGAGGACCGGGGCGCGAGGTCGCGGGGACATGCCGCTCTCCTTCGTCATCGCGCGCTACTTCGCCTACGCGTTCGCGGCGGTCGCCACGGCGTGGCTCGCCTCGTTCATGGCGCTCTCCGCGGCGATCAACGCGGGCTTCGTCTACGAGGCAAGCTGGGGGCCGGCCAATGCGCGCGAGGTCGCGGAGGGCCTGGCACGCGACGGCGTCTGCGGGCAACAGGACGTGCCGACGGCGTACCGCTACCTCATCCTGAACAAGGACGGATACGTGCTGATGACAGACCTCGAGGGCACGCGGCTCGAGGACGCGACGGAAATGGCCCGTGCGGTACTCGCCGCGGATCCGGGCACAGTGGAGATCGAGGGCGGGGGCTCGGGCCTCACCTACGCCGCGTTCCCGCTCAAGGGCGGCGGGGCCTGCGCACTCGTCAGCGAGTACCTGCCGCAGTGGGTCTCGCGCGACCTCGCCGGCCTGCTTCCCAACCCGCAGAACCTCATGCTCGTCGGCGCCGCTGCGGGAAGCGCGCTCGCGCTCGCGCTCGTGGCGCGCCGCGCGAGCCGCGTGATCTCGCGCAAGATGGCGCCGCTCGCGGAGGCGGCGGAGCGCGTCGGCGCGGGGGAGCTCGACTTCGCGGTCGGCAGCACCAACGTGCGCGAGGTGAACGACGTCCTCGCCGCGATGGACGCCATGCGGGCCTCCCTCGCCGAGTCACTCGAAGCCCGCTGGGCCGCGGAGCGGGGGCAGCGCGAGCAGGTGGCGTCGCTCGCCCACGACCTCAAGACGCCGCTCACCGTGCTGCGCGCCAACGCCGACTTCGTGGCGGAGGAGCTGGAAGACGAGAAAGACGCCGACCTCGCGGCCGCCGCGCGCGACATAGCCGGCAGTGTCGAAAGGCTCGACGGCTACGTGCGCCTGCTCATCGAGGCCTCGCGCGGGTCCGGCGGGGCGGAGAGGGCCCCCATGCGGCCGGCCGAGCTCTGTGAGCAGGTCCTCGCCGAGGCCGCCCAGATCGCCCGGTCGCGAGGCGTGACGCTCGACGCGGCCACGGGCCCCGCCGTCGCGGGCGCGCCCGAGGCCCCGCTCGACCGAACCGCCCTGACGCGAGCCGCCGCGAACCTCGTGGCCAACGCCGCCGAGCACGCGCGCTCGCGCGTGGCGGTCTCCTGCGACGTCGCGGACGGACACCTCGTCATCGAGGTGTCCGACGACGGACCGGGCTTCTCTCCCGCCGCCCTCGAACGCGGCTGCGAGCGCCTCTTCACAGACGACTCCTCCCGCTCCTCGCGCGACGGAAGCCGCCACTACGGGCTCGGCCTCCACGCCGCCTCCGAGGCCGCGAGCGCCCACGGGGGCTCCGTCTCGCTCGCCAACAGCCCCTCGGGCGGCGCGGTGGCCACCATCGCGGTCCCCCTGTGAGGGCCTGACGACTCAGGCCCTCACACCGGCGTGGCTCGCAACCAAACGCTTCCATCTTGAAACACGGGGAGTAAATCGCGAAATCGCAGGTGAAAGGGAGTAAAACGGCAAAGAAAAAGCCTCCGTCCCAACATGGGAACGGAGGCTCGGTTACCGTATTTACTCACCAATGTCGCTGGCGGCTTTGCCGTGACTCTCGTACGAAACAAAACTCAGCGGCACAGTGCGGCACTCAAAAATGCAGGTCAGAACCCTATCGGGCTACTCCCACTCGATCGTCGCGGGCGGCTTGGACGTGATGTCGTAGCACACGCGGTTGGCGCCGGGGACCTCGGCAACGATGCGGCCGGAGATGCGGGCCAGGACGTCGTAAGGCAGCTTGGCCCAGTCGGCGGTCATGGCATCGCTGGACTCGACGGCGCGCAGGATGATCGGGCGCTGATAAGTGCGCTCGTCACCCATAACGCCGACGGACTTGATGTCGGGCAGGACCGCAAAGTATTGCCAGCAGCTGTGCTCGGAGTTGCGCTCGCCGGTCTGCTCAAACAGACGCTGATTGTAGGCATCCAGCTCCTCGCGCACGATGGCGTCGGCGTTCTTGAGGATCTCGAGCTTCTCCTTGTCGACCGCACCGATGATGCGGATGGCAAGACCCGGGCCCGGGAAGGGCTGGCGGAACACGATGTGACCCGGCAGGCCCAGTGCCAGACCAAGTGCACGGACCTCGTCCTTAAAGAAATGATCGAGCGGCTCGATGAGGTCGAAGTGCACGCCCTCGGGGAACGGGATCAGGTTGTGGTGGCTCTTGATGGTGGCCGTCTTGCCGCCCGTCTTACGAGCGCCAGACTCGATGATGTCGGGGTAGATGGTGCCCTGAGCCAGGTACTTGACCGGCTTGCCGTCGGTCTCGAGCTGCTGGGCCACGGCGAAGAACTCTTTCCAGAACTGCGTACCGATGATGCGGCGTTTCTCTTCGGGCTCGGTCACGCCGGCCAGAAGCTCGGCATAACGGTCCTCGGCGTGAACGTGAATAAAGTCGACGTCGAACTGCTTGGTGAAGACTTCCTCAACCTGCTCGGGCTCGCCCTTGCGCAGCAGACCGTGGTTGATGAACACGCAGGTCATCTGCTTGCCCACGGCGCGGGCGCCCAGCGCAGCCACGACGGAGGAGTCGACGCCGCCGGACAGGGCCAGAATCACGCGGTCGTCGCCGACCTTCTCGCGGAACTCGGCCGTCATGGTCTCGACCAGGTTGTCCATGCTCCAGTTGGGCTCCAGGCCGCAGATCTCAAACAGGAAGTTGCTCAGCAGCTGCTGACCATACTCGGAGTGCTTGACCTCGGGGTGGAACTGCGTGGTGAAAATCTTGCGCTCGACGCACTCCATGGCAGCAACCGGGCACACGTCAGTGCTGGCGGTAACGGTAAAGCCCTCGGGCACCTCGGAAACGGCGTCGCGGTGGCTCATCCACACGGTCTGCTCCATGGGCGTGGAGTTAAAGAGCTTGGCGCCGGCCGTGCGCGTGATGGTGGCGCGGCCGTACTCGCCCACCTCGGAGTGGCCGACCTTGCCGCCGAGCGTCACGGCCGTGATCTGATGGCCGTAGCAGAAGCCCAGAACGGGAAGGCCCAGGTCAAAGATGGCGGGATCGATAGACGGAGCGTCCTCGGCATACACGGAAGCCGGACCGCCGGAAAGGATGAGTGCAGAGGCGTTCATCTCGCGAATCTCATCGGCCGAGATGTCACAGGGGACAATCTCGGAATACACGTTGAGGTCGCGGACGCGACGGGCAATGAGCTGACCGTACTGCGCACCAAAGTCGAGTACGAGGACCTTTGCGGAAGCCTTTTGATCCATGGTTCCCCCTCTTGTTGGCGGGGAGCCGGTGCCCACCCGCGTGAATGAACGAAAATAACCTCCATAGTGTACACGTTATATGGGGTTTCTCGTCCCTCGCAGCCATCAGCGCACGGCAAACGCATGACCTGGGCCCTATTTGACGGCAATTGAAGTATTACCAAACGTTACAGATGATGTAATACGTTTGAACATTGAACGCTCTGTGCCACAATACTGCCGAACGACTCCGCCCTTGCGGCGGCAAATACGATAGGAATACCAGCATGAAGCGCATCCTTCTCATCGCCACGGGCGGCACCATCGCATCGACCGAGGACGGCAACGGCCTCTCTCCCGCCCTGACCGGTGAGGAGCTCGCCCAGAGCGTCCCCGAGATCTCGGACCTCTGCGAGCTCGACGTGGTACAGCCCATGAACATCGACAGTACCAATATGCGCCCGAGCGACTGGATGCGTATCCGCGACGTCATC
The DNA here is from genome assembly GCA_902494815.1 of uncultured Collinsella sp. GTDB lineage: Bacteria > Actinomycetota > Coriobacteriia > Coriobacteriales > Coriobacteriaceae > Collinsella. Next base: position 7,026 of record CABUVB010000031.1, read on the forward strand.
GTCGAGGGCTATGCCGACCACGACGGCTTTGTGGTCCTGCACGGCACCGACACCATGAGCTACACCGCGGCGGCGCTTTCCTATCTGATTCAGGACAGCCCCAAGCCCATCGTGCTCACCGGCTCGCAAAAGCCCATGGGCAACCCCTTTACCGACGCCAAGCTCAACCTGTATCAGAGCCTGCTCTACGCGCTCGACGAGCATTCGCACGATGTGTCAATTGTGTTTGGCGGCGTCGCCATTGCCGGCACGCGCGCCCGCAAACAGCGCACCATGAGCTTTAACGCGTTCATTAGCGTCAACTATCCGCCCATTGCCTACATCCGCAACGACCGCATCGTGCGCAACGGGCTCCACGGCACGCATCAGGGCGAAAACCCGGTGCGTTTCTACGACAGCATCGACCCGCGCGTATTTGTACTCAAGCTTACGCCCGGCGTAAACCCGGGCATCCTCGACGCCCTTGCCGATAGCTACGACGCCGTGATTCTGGAGACCTTTGGCATTGGCGGTATCCCCGAGTTTGGTGAGTCGGGCGAGTCGTTCCAAGAGGCAATTTTTCGCTGGGTCGATTCGGGCCGCACCGTCGTTATGACCACGCAGGTCCCCGAAGAGGGCCTCGATCTGGGCGTTTATGAGGTCGGCCGCGCTTACGCCGATCATCCGGGTATTCTGCGCGGCGACGACATGACCACCGAGACGCTCGTGGCCAAGACCATGTGGGCACTCGGCCAGTCACGCGATGCCGCCGAGATTCAGCGCCTGTTCTACAGCCAAGTCAACCACGACCGCATCCCGATGGCGTAATTCAGTTGTCGACGGGTATCCCCTATTCGATACCCTCGAGAAGCTCTGACACCGTCATGCCGAGTGCGGGCGCGATCTTAAATAGAACCTTGAGCGTGAAATTTGCCGTCCCATCTTCGATTCGGTCGAGGTAGGGTCGGCTGATTCCTGTCGCCACACAAAAATCAACCTTGGAGATACCAAGGTTCCTGCGTGTCTCTTCGACCCGCCTGCCAAGAATCTGTTTCGCACGTTCGTCCATGCAGCCGAGTTTGAAATGGAGCCGAACATAAACGTAAACTATAGTTTACGTTTTGCCGAATACACAGGAGTTTTCTATGTCGGGTTCTTCGGTCCGCATGTACCGAGCCACGCTTCGCACAAACAGCGCACCGCCCAAGCTCGTCGTCGTTGAAGCAGAATGCCTTTCGCCCGATGAGCGCACAGCATTTGCATTGCTATCAAGTCGCGTCGCCGCCGTTTTGCTCCCTTGCCCGGCGCAAGGTGAACTTGCCATTCAATGCCAAACGCACAGCTGCTCGCTCAATCAGGCTGCCGTAATCGCAACCAGTCAACGCGGCCTGCCGCTCCTTCTAGAAGCCGGTATCGCACTCGCCCTTCGTGGCGCCGGATACGAAAACGAGGCCGCCGCCGACATGGTCTTTAAACCACGATCGAGCGGCGGCCTCGCAGCAGCCATTGAATATGCGTGCAGGCTCGTTGCCTAAAAGGACAAGCTAGAAACCAAAGCCAAAGCCCGTTCCGGTAATCGCCGAATACATAAAGTAGACGTTGATTACGTTGAGGAACACGCCCGTGATGCAGCCGTTACGCAGGTAGCGCTCGCACGCAAGACGTGCCATCACAGCGGAGTCCTCGTTGTTCTTTGCCTGGCGTCCCGCCGTAAAGTACGTCGCCACGCCCAGCAGCAGGTTGAGCACCGGCAGTGCCAGCAACTCGTAGCTCTTGCCCCAGCGCGTCACCTCGCCGGCGGCATTAAACTTTGTTGCCACCTCGGGACCAATGTTGGGGATCACAAACGCCGCTACCACCAGCGGAAGCACTGCAAGCACCAGCAGCGCGATGCCCATGTAGCCGGCTTTTTTTCCATATTTAAACATGTGCGTCGTCCTTACACGTTAAAGCGGAAGTGCACGACGTCGCCATCGGCCATGACATAGTCCTTGCCCTCAATACGCAGCTTGCCGGCGGCCTTGGCGCCCTGCTCGCCGCCGAGCTCGATGTAGTCGTCGTAGCCAATAACCTCGGCCTTAATAAAGCCGCGTTCAAAATCGGTGTGGATGACGCCGGCGGCCTGCGGGGCGGTCGCGCCCTGACGCACCGTCCAGGCCTTGACCTCCATCTCGCCGGCCGTAAAGAACGACTGCAGGCCGAGCAGCTTGTAGGCAGCCTGCGCGAGCACGTCCAGACCGGGCTGCTCCAAGCCCAGGCTCTCCAGGTAGTCGGCAGCGTCCTCGGGATCGAGCTCGGAAAGCTCGGCCTCGATCTTGGCGCAGATGGGCAGCGGCTTAACACCATCGATGGGCGCCAGATCGTCGTTGAGCATATCCTCGTCCACGTTGGCCACGTACAGGATGGGCTTCATAGTGAGCAGGAACAGGCCCTTGGCGGCGGTACGCTCCTCGTCGGTCATCTCCATGGATGCGGCGCGCTTGCCCTCGTTGAGCCAGGCAAGCAGACGCTTGGCGACCTCGAACTTGGGCATGAGTTCCTTGTCGCGCTTGGCCTCCTTCTCGAGCTTGGGCAGCTGCTTCTCGAGCGTGCCCATGTCGGCCAGGATGAGCTCGGTCATGATGGTGCCGGCATCGCCGGCGGGGTCGACGAACTCGCCCGTGCGGCCCACCTCACGCATGACGTTGGGGTCCTTAAAGTAGCGCACGACCTCGCAGATGGCATCGGTCTCGCGGATGTTTGCCAAGAACTGGTTGCCCAGGCCCTCGCCCTCGTTAGCGCCCTTCACCAGACCTGCAATGTCGACAAACTCGACCGTCGCCGGCACAATGCGACCGGGGTTGACGATGTCGGCAAGCTTTTGCAGGCGGCTATCGGGCACATCGACGATACCCACGTTGGGGTCGATCGTGGCAAACGGGTAGTTGGCGGCAAGGCCGGTCTTTTTGGTAAGCGCGGTGAACAGCGTCGACTTGCCCACGTTGGGCAGGCCCACGATACCGATGGAAAGGGACACGACAGCTCCTTTTGGTACAGGTACTTCAAACCGTATAAGTATAGCGCCGCCGCAGCATCCGGGCGAATCCGGACACCGCGGCGGCGCAAATGAAGCAGAGATGCGTGAGAGTTCGAGACAGTAGTCCTTACTTAAGCTCGGGCCAGAAATCCTTGTTGGCCTCGATGAGCTCGTCCAGGATCTGCTTAGCAACGCTTGCCGAAGGAATGGTCTTGGAGAGCGTGAGCGCCTGCCAGAGCTTCTGATAGCTGCCCTCGACCCAAGCCTGGACAACGAGCTTCTCAACGGAAACCTGCTGCTCCATCAGGCCCTTCTGGAACTGCGGAATCGGGCCCTGGCAGATCTTCTCAAAGCCGTTGGAACCGACGATGCAAGGCACCTCGACCATGGCCGTCGGGTCGAAGTTGGGCACAGCGCCATCGTTGGGGACGATCAGCAGGAAGCGCTCGAGCGTGTTCTCGGCCAGTGCGCAGGCAAGGTCGACGATGTAGTTGGCATGTACATCCGGCTCAAAGCCGCCGTCCTTGGCAGTACCCTTGGCGATGATGTCGCGGCAAGCGCCAAAGACCTTCTTCTCGCGGCCGTCCATAACCTCATTGGCGCGAGTGTAGTTGGGATCAGACGTCTCGACGACATAGTCCGGGTACAGGTAATACTTGAGGTAGGTATTGGGAATCGTCTCGGGATCGACAGCATAGACATCCTTGGCCTTGCCGAAGGTGTGAATCCAGCTCTCCTCGACATGCTGCTCCTTACCGGCCTCGTGCTCGATGCCGTCCAGGTAGCCGTTCTTAGCCATGTGCTCCTTAATCTGCGGCATGAGGTCGTTGCCGTCCTTGTCGTAGATCTTGCTCCACCAACCAAAGTGGTTGAGGCCGTAGTAGCTATACTGCAGCTCGCGACGATCCTTGATGCCGCACATACGGCTCATCTTATCCATGAGGTCGATCGGCATGTCGCAGATGTTGATGATGCGGCTGTTGGGGCGCAGCACGCGGCAGGCCTCGGCGACGATGGCCGCGGGGTTGGAGTAGTTGAGCATCCAGGCGTTGGGGCTGTACTTCTCCATGTAGTCGAGGATCTCGATGACGCCGCCGATGGAGCGCATGCCGTAGGCGATACCGCCGGCACCGCAGGTCTCTTGGCCAACGCAGCCGTACTTGAGAGGAATCTTCTCGTCGAGCTCACGCATGGCGTACAGGCCGACGCGGATGTGAGCAAGCACGAAATCGGTCCCGGTGAATGCGGTCTCGGGGTCGGTGGTGTAGCTAAACTCAACCTCGGGCGCGTTCTCGTGGAAGTAGATCTCGCAGGCCTTTGCCACGATCTCCTGGCGCTCGGCGTTGTTGTCGTAGAAGGTCACCTTGTTGACCGGGAAGCGGTCGCGCTCCTCAAGCAGCATCAGGGCAATGCCCGGAGTGAAGGTAGAGCCACCGCCGGCAATGGTCACGGCATAGTTTTTCTTGGACATGATGTCCTCCTCATTCTGGCCGCTTGCTCAATCCATCCCCGTACGCGGCCTGCACGGTTTGGAATTGTTACCTAGAAGTGGAGTTTTTTATCTCTAGAATCGGCCTTGCGGTGCATACCGGCTCTGCAAGGCCGATTGTTTCGATGGACGATGGTTTACAGAAGACTCTCGAACTTCAGAAGACTCTCGAACTTCTCGCGAACCTGCGGGACGGTAAGGCCGATGATGACCTGGATTGACTGACCTTGGACCACCAAGCCATGCGTACCGATCGCCTTGAAGGAAGCCTCGGGTGCAACGACGCCCTTGTCCTTGACGTTAACGCGCAGACGGGTAGCGCAGTTAGTTACATCGATGATGTTATCCGCGCCACCGAGCAGATCGAGGATGTTCTCGGCAAGCACCAAGCGCTCGTCATCTTTACTCTGGGCGACCGATTTGCCAGCAGCACCGCCCTGCTTTTGCTTGTAGTCGGCCTTGGACTTGAGCTCGACCTCAACATCGTCATCCTCGCGACCGGGGGTCTTAAAGTCGAACTTGACGATCAGGAAACGGAAGACCACAACCCAAAGAGCGGTAAAGCACAGACCGACAAGGATGGAGATGGCGTACTGCAGACCGTGTGCGGCCCAAAGGGGCAGCCAGTCCCACGAGAGCATCGAGATGATGCCGCCGTCGAAGATACCCACGACGCCAAGGAGGTTTTGAGCCATGCAGCCAAGCGCTCCGAGCACGCAGTGGACGACGAACAGGCCGGGCGCGATGAACAGGAAGGTGAAGTCAAGCGGCTCGGTGATACCGCAAAGCATAGCGGTAAGGGTGACCGGGATCAGCAGAGCCTTGACGCGCTGCTTGCGCTCGGGTTTGGCGGTCATATAAAACGCAATGGCGACGCCAAGCGAGCCGAAGACCTTAGTCCAACCAGGGCAGGTATAGGCAGCCCAGGGTGCGGCATCCTTAAGAGCAATGCTCGGATCGGCAGCCAGTTGGGGCAGGATGTTGGCCCAAGCAGCAAAGATGCCGCCGTGACCCGCCGCGTTGTCGTAATAGAACGGCGTATAGATAAAGTGGTGCAGGCCTGTAGGGATCAGCACGCGCTCGAAGAAAGCAAAGACACCCACGCCAAACGTACCGGCGGAAAGGATGAATCCCTGGAAGGCAGAGATAGCAGCCTGAACATGCGGCCACACCAGGCAGGCGATAAGAGCGACCGGAACCATAACGAAGAAACCGATCATATAGATGAACACGGAACCCGAGAACACGCCCAGCCACTCAGGGAGTTCGGTGTCGAAGTACTTGTTATGCAGCATCGTGGCGATACCAGAGATAATGAGCGCGCCCATGATGCCCATATCAAGCGTTTTAATGCTTGCGATAGTGGCAAGACCAGTACCGCTGCCCGCCTCGACAGAGTAGTCAACCCCAAAGACAGGGCCCCACTGCCCCAAGATTGTGCTTACAAAGTAGTTGAAGGTAAGGTAGATGGCCAAAGCCTCCATGCAGCAGCGAGCATTCTGCTTGTTCGCGAGCGAGATTGGCAACGCTACGCAAAACAGCAACGGCATCTGGTTAAAGAGCGTCCAACCACCCTGGAGCAGCACATTCCAGCAATCAAACCAAAGATGGCCCGCAGTGGCCATCTCGCCAAAGATCGCCTCGGTGGTAAACAACGTACCCAGGCCGAGGACGATTCCGGAAAATGCGAAAAGAATTGCAGGCGTGTACATTGCACCGCCGAAACGTTGTATCTTTTGCATCATGACGGGGAATCCCCCTCTCTTCATTCGGAGCGACTGCGGTTTTGGCTTCACTCGAGACCGCAGACGCGCCGTTTGCGTGTACCTCGTGCAATTGGACGGGTGGGCCCGTGTCCCCGGCTTCTTGCGCTTCTATTTTTATCATATCACTTATCTAGACAAGTTGATACGGTTTCTATGTTCGGTCAGCGGTCGATTATTGGCCGTAAACGGTATAAGTCCAGTATTTTGCCTGCTAAATATAACATAGCTTATGGCCGCAAAATATATTTCTTTTCAACTTGTCTAGATGTGCTTGTCTATACCTGTAGACATGCCTATACTTCATTACAATATTCACCGCCACGTTAAGGAGTCACCATGAAAAGCGCGGTCTTCTATGGAAAGCACGACCTCAGAGTCGAGGAATCGGCAAAGCCGGCCGTGGGCAAGCGCGACGTTCTGATCAACGTCAAAGCTTGCGGCGTCTGCGGCACCGACGTGCATATCTATGAAGGCGACAAGGGCGCGGCCGACGTTACCCCGCCCACGATCCTTGGTCATGAGTTTGCGGGCGTTGTCGAGGCCGTGGGCAGCGACGTCGCTGGCTTTAAACCGGGCGATCGCGTGTGCATCGACCCAAACCATCC
>CABUVB010000032.1 GCA_902494815.1 uncultured Collinsella sp.
GTGGTGCCGGTGCGGTTCTCGTCGCTGGGCTCAATCTCGAGTGCCTTCTTCTTGGCGCCGACAACCTTGCCCTTCTTAAAGTGTAAGGAGTACTTGTTACCGTCACGCCAGACGGTAACGTCCATGTACTCGGAAGCGTACTGGGTCGCGCACGAGCCCAGGCCGTTGGTGCCGAGCGAGAAGTCGTAGTCGCCGCCCTGGTTGTTGTTGTACTTGCCGCCGGCGTAGAGCTCGCAAAAGACGAGCTCCCAGTTAAAGCGCTTCTCGGAAGGGTTCCAGTCGAGCGGGCAGCCACGGCCATTGTCCTCTACCTGAATGGAGCCATCGCGAAAGGCGGTAAGGGTGATGAGCTTGCCGTAGCCCTGGCGCGCCTCGTCAACGGCGTTGGACAGGATCTCGAAGGCGGCATGTGCGCAGCCGTCGAGCCCGTCCGAGCCAAAGATGACGGCGGGACGCAGGCGTACGCGCTCCTCGTCCTTGAGCTGGCGGATACTGTCGTTACCATAGTTTGCGGTGTTTTTTGCCATACTCGCTCTCTCGGTGCTCCCTTGCTGCGTTTAAGTCATATAGATAGTCAAGGTAGCATAGCCCAGCCCACAGACGATTCCAACCAACACGAAATCCATCGAACAATCGTTCGATTAGATAATGAATGCTTGGAGTGCGGGAGGGACCTGTCCTGTCCTATCCAAACATCTGCGGCAGGTCGATGAAGACGGTTCGATCGCTTTTGCCGGCTTCGAAGCCCGAACGGGAGAAGAATCCATAGCGATGGCACTTGAGCCCCGTTGCCTCGACTTGGGCGATTTCCTCGTCGACCATTTTTTGCGTGATGGGGGATTTGCGGAACTTTGCTTCGTAGAATGCGTAGCCCTCGGGGTCTTGCGTTACCACATCGAATTCGCCGCTCGTTTTGTTTGCGGGATCGTCGTACCAGTACTTGCCTATGGCGTCGAAAGCCGGTTCGATCTTGCCGGTCCTGTTCTGTCGCACGAGGTATTGACGGCAGATCTCCTCGAACATATGAGGAACGTAGTTTTCCTCGAAGTCTTGGAAGACGTGACGATCATAGAAGACTTCCGGGTCGAGCAGCTGACGCGCTGAGGCATTGCGGAAAACATAGCGATAGTAAAAGAGCGAAAGCGGATCCACTACAAAGTAGCCAGACTTGCGCTTGTTCGTAGGGTCGTTGATGGGTGCACGCTTTTGGACGATTTCGAGTGACATGAGCTTGTCGAGCACGTCTGCCATGGCCGGACCGCTCGAGACGTGCGACTGTGCCAGCACGTCCCCCCAACGGGAGTAACCTTGTGCGAGAGCCCCGAAAACTTCGTTGGCGTTGGTCATCTTCGAGATCTCGGCGTTGAGATAGGACGGCACCTCGCTTTCTAAGCGGGCGCCAGGTTCCGTGACGAGCTCGATGATGTTGTCGCGTACGCTTTGGGATTGATCGATGAGGCGATTGTAAAAGGGGATGCCGCCAAAAACGCTATAGAGCCGCACCTTGTCCTCGGGCGAGAACGCGGGATAGAACTTCGCAGCGTCAAAGTAATCCATGGGCTTAAGCTCAAGCGCGAGATCAATTCGCCCGTAGAGGGGGCTTTCATGCTCGATGAGGGATTTCATAATCTCAACGTAGGAGCCGCACAGGACAATATTTAAACGTGAGTCTTCCCTGTGGGCGTCGATTGAGGTCTGAAGAATGCTGTCTAGGCCTTTAACCGCATCTCTCAAGTAGGGGTATTCGTCGAGAACGAGGGTAATGTTCTTGTCTTTAGCTTGGGCAAACAGAAATTCGATGAGCTCGCGGATGCCTGTGAAGGCGAGCGGAGGAAAGCTCAGCGCTTCAGCAACAAGGACGGACAGACTCTCGAGGTTGTCTGCCTCGGAGGTTTGGCGGCACTCGTAATAGACCGTTGCGACGTCCGACAAATCGGTTAGCGCCTGCTTGATGAGCTCACTTTTTCCGACGCGACGCCTGCCGTAAATGAGAACATTGCGCTGCTCGGGTGCTTTGAGCGTTTTCTTAATACGGGCGAGCTCACGCTCCCTGCCAATAAATTCCACTTACTCGGTTCCTTCCGACTCGGTTTTGTCCGAGTTAATTGTATCGCATGGATCAGTTTATGCTCGAGTTTACTCGGACAAAACCGAGTCGGTTCTGCCCGAGTAAATTTGAAGGCGGCCGAATGCGTCTTGCTGCGTTTGCGGTTGGATACGTTGTCGAAAACGTGTCGTGCGGATTGTTGGATCGAATCGAACATTGGGACAGACGTCTCGTTTTATGGGCCGGGGGCGTGCATGTGCGAGTTCTTTTGGCCCATAAGGAACGCTGGTGGGTCGTTATTTGGGCCACGGGTCACTTCGCCGGCGCCGTGTTTCGTCATACGCTCATAGTGGAAGCCGATGCCACGGGACGACGAAGGCCTTGGGCAATGGATGAGCTGCAAGCCGAAAGGAGCGGTGAGAATGATGAGGCCCATGACAAAGAAACTGCTGTTAGGAATTCCCACCGTGACGCTTTCGGCCGTGCTGGCGTGTACAGTGGCCGGCTGTGGCGGTAGTGCTCCGAGCGGCTCGCCTGGCGGTTCGGGCGGCAGCGCGCCTGTGCAGGAAAAGCCCAAGGCCTATGATTCGCAGACGGTCGAGGTGGCAGGCATTACCTATGAGTCGGTGGCTCACGGTACGTTCTATCGCGGCGATGCCAAGCTGCAGGACGGCTTTTACCTGCACATCAAGATCACCAACAACAACACAAAGAACAGGACGTTCAGTTCCTTTAACGTGCATGCTGCCCAGGGCGATCTTGAGGCAGGCGACCCGTTGTTTACTTCTGGCAAGGCAGCCGTGCTCGACTACGTTGCAAGCGAGGCTCCCGATGAGCTGCACGAGGGCATCGACCTTTCCGAGAGGCCAGATATCGGCCCGGGCGAGACCGTTGAGTACGTGTATTTCTGGGCGCCCAAGACGTCGTACTACGGGCCCATCACTGTCGAGTTCGTAGACGCTTACGCCCCCGCCAAGAATCATGAGGCCATGCACTTTGACACCACGGGATGCGAGACCAAGGAGTTCAAGGCGGCCGGCGGCGTGGCCGATTCTGGCGAGAAGGCAGATTTAACGGGCATCGACTGCGCATCGTACAGCATCGAGGCCGCCGATGGGTACACGCTGGATTCGTCCGACGAAGAGCGCGAAAAGGCAAACTTCTTCCACGACGAGACTGGAGGACGCCTGAACATCAGCATCTTCCCGCGCTCGCCGGAGGAAGAGGTTGCAAGCCTAGAGCAGGTCTACGAAGGCAAGGAGACAACAACCGACCAGGTCGAGTACAACGGCATAACGTGGCTGCGCTTTACCGGTCTCGACAACGGCCATACGCTGTTTGCGACGGCTCCCGCGACGGGCGAGACCGTCCGCGTGTCGATTGGCTGGAAGATCGATTGGGACGCCGCCGTACCCATGATGGAGGCATTGAAGCTCAAGTAGTGGGTTGCGATTCCCACGTCAGACGACTCAGGGCTGGCTCCGAGTTATCGGGGCCAGCCCTTTTTGGTGGTCGATGAGCCGAGTCGGCGTCTCTCACAAAAGTAACTAGGAGCTAGCGAGGCCTATCCGAATTGGCCTCATTGGCGGTGTCGGCTTCGAGTGCCGTGCGGCGGGCGCTGTAGGCGACAAGGCCGGCACCAGCCGCGGCGAGTGCTGCTGCGGCTGCCGTCAGGGGGATGTTGCTGTCACCCGTTCCAGCAAGCGCGCCTGCTTTTCCAGAACGCTTGCTGTTACCGCGGTCCTTGCCGCTGCCAGAGCTGCCGCCACCACCGGAGCTGCCTCCCGTGCCGGAACCGCCGCCGCTCGAGCCGCCATCGCCGTCCACGGTCATCGGGGCGTCGTGAAGTCCTGTCGTATCCGCGCTGTCGCATACGCCGACCTGAACTTCTGAGCGTTCGCATGACGCGTCGGGCACATGAAGCTCGTGCAGTACGGCACCCAGCGCCGAGTTCGCGCCCGGTCGAATTTCCTCGAGCGTTACGGGATCGAGCGCCACCAGATTACGCGCCTTCGCATACAGCGTTACGCGTTTGCCCACTTCGTTGCTCCAGCTCTCGGGGATGGCGAAGCTCATGCGGAACTGTGCCGTGGAACCCGGTGCCAGCACGGCGTTGCCGTTGTCGGCTACCAGCGGGTGCGTTGCAAAACGTGCGCCCAGCGTCTCGAGCGCGTACTTCACGTGTGCCATGTCGTTGGCCGAAGCGTCCTCGGCAAGCTCTGGATCGTAGATTGAAGCCATGCGTGCGTTCAGTCCGAATCCGATGGAAGCGCTGGAGAACGGCTGGCTGGAGCCCTCTCGGTACAGATCGATCGTGCCGGCGGTCAGCAAGGTGTTGCCGTCGTTTCGCACCGTGACCATGAAGGATTCGCCTGCTGCTCCGGGCACCACCGCGCCCGAGGTGGCGACCGCGCCCGTCGGAGTGGCACACGCCACCAAGGGCACTTCGATGCCGTGCAGCTCTGCCTCGCTCTTCTCCGCGCTCACAATGTGCGTGGCGAGTGCGGAGAGCATGCCTCCCGACGTCAAAAATGTCGTTATCTGATCGACGGGATGGTCCAGCTCGCATATCACGAACGGCTCCGTGAACAGATCACCTGCCAAGGTGCTGGCGAAGATGCGGAAGTGCTTGCCCATCACTGCTACTGGGTTGCCTTCTTCGTCGTAGGTTTGTCCCACCTTGCCATCGGTGTTCTCTACATAGAGCACGCACCTGCCGTTGTTGCTTACGCTAAACGATGCCGGGCCACAGCCTGCGGCACCCACGGGCTGCGTTGCAAATGCCGATGCGCCTCGCGTCCAAGTAATATGCTGCAGCTGTTCGTTGACGGTTGCCAAAAAGCCCGAATGCTGTGGCCACGGCGCCGCACGGGGTACCGTGGCGTCTGGTGGCATAACGCCCCAGCCCGCAATGGACTGGCCAATTACGGCGTACGATGCGCAGCCGCAACCGCCTGCGGTCTCGTACGCAACGGGCACCACCATTTTGCCGTTGATATTTTCGGGCTCGCCCAGCTCGATACTCGACGGTGCTTGTGGAAAGCGGAGGACCTGACGGAACGTGAGACTGTCGCCCGAAACGTCCGACCACAGGGTAAAGCACTCCAGCGCAACCTCGGCCTCGCTGCCGAGCGCCTTCTCTGTGGTGGCTCCGTGGCGGTGGAGGTAAGCGCCCGACAGACGTCCGTCGACCAGCGTCTTGCCCACCGCGATGCGTGGGCACTGCAGGCAATGGTAGCCATCCTCCTGAAGGCGGCCACGCGAGATGCTGCGCCACGACGTGTGCGATATCACGCGAACTCCGTCGTTGCTTATGCGCAGGCGCACAACGGACAGTATGCCGGATGTGCTCGCCGTATCGAAAAGGGTGTCGTCGCCGTCACGCCGCTCGCCCGAGACCAGCAACACGTAGGCGTCCTGGTTTCCTCTTCCGTCCGTATATTCCACCACGTCGAAGTCGTAATCGTATATGCCGTCGCGCTCCACGTCGCCCTCGCCAAACCCAAGGGGAAAGTCCACAGGCGTGGGAGCGGACCACGTTCCGTTTGCCTTTGTGTGTACCACCAGGCGCGAGCGACCATTGTCGCCGTAGCGCACCGAGGCGATACGGAACAGGCATTCTACGCCGGCAATCATTGCCAGCTTCATGTGGGCTTCGCTGAGCACGCCGGAAAACGGCACGTTGTCGCTCGAGGGTTTTATGCCGCCACGCTCGTCCTCCGACACGCCGGCAGAATTGGCGTTGGGGTCCGCAACAGCGTTCGTTGCCTGACCGATATAGGTGTACTCATACATCGGCGCGGCGTTTTCGTCGTTCTCTATCAGTGCATGGACGAAATGCTCGATCTGTCCCGTGTCGTCGCTTTCTGCATCCGCCTCGAGCTCAATGCGCGTGACCGCTTGATCCCAATCGCGCACGACGGGCGCGACGTTTACGACAGCGGCCTTAACCTCGGCGCGTGCGAGCAGCTCGGCGTTGGTGACGATGGTGGCCGATGCGATAAACTGCGGCACGCCGCCCGCCTTGATGTTGCTGGGCGTGCCGAAGTGGGCATCCAACGTGTAAGGCGTATCTCCACCCAATGCGAGCTCAGAGCGCTGGAGCACATACTGGTTGCCATTGTTCACCGACATATTCCACGAATCGAGGAGTGTGGGCCACGACCCCGACCAAGCCTTGGTGGTCCACTTGAACATGACGAACTGGAGTATCACATCGATATCGACGTCTGCACCTACGCGCAGTCGCGGAAGCTGGTGTCCATCTGCCTTCTCGTACCCAATGAACAGCGTGAGGGATGCGGCGCCGCGCACGGCAGACGAAGCGACGCCTGCAACGCCGGCGCCAAAGGTGACGGCAAGCCCGATCTGGATGGTGAATGAGCCCGACGTGTTGGAATAGTCGAGCGAAATGTTTTTAAAAAACGCCGCGCCGTTGCCGTGCGTGTGGGCACCCACGGCGAGCGCCAGCTTCGCCAGCACCCAGGGGTTGACGTTTAGGAAAAACGGCACCGGTCCTAGGGTAAACTGCTCGGTCCAATTGAGGTCGGTTCTTACCTGGAAGAGGGCCTTAATATTGCCGTATGCGGGGTCGTTGTTGTTACCCCAGGTTTTGCCCACCCAATCGTAGGCGAGCGAGCCGTACAGCTGTGTGGCGATGTCCATCGTAAACAGCAGCGTGCAGTGGTGACGAAGCAGCTTGGTGTTTCTTGGATCGGTGCCCGAACCGGCACTCATACTCTTGTACTGATTCCACTTCCCCTCCATTTCGTCGAGGTAGCGGTTTGCCTGCTTGGCGCCCGACTCACGCGGTGACTTCTTCCAGTACTCCGGATCCGGATTGCCCGAATCGTTCATGTAGCCGACCGGTTTGTATCCTCCGCCAAACAGCACGTAACCGGCAAACGAGAAATCGAACAAAATGGGGAATGAGGGCATCCAGCACGTGAACTTATTGCCGCCGATGCCAGGAAACGCCGCGGGGAAATCAAACGGGGTGATCTCTTGGTCCATGGTGGTGGGAATGATAGTGGTCGAGCCCGATTCTGCCTTTGCGGCCGGCGCGGTGACAACGGCCATGGGGGAGGAGAGCGTGTAGGTTTTGCCCTGGTAGTCGAGCGCAAAGCGCAGCTTGCACCCTTCTTCCAGAAGACCCGATGCTGCGTCGAGGAACTTGTCTTCGAGTGTGAACGTGGCCAGATTATCCGCGGCCGATGCGCTGGCCTTGACTTGGCCGATCTGCGTGACGGTTTCGGATGAGCTGCCCGCGGCGGGCGTCACTTTGTTGATGCGCAGCGTTGCCTGTCCACCCTGTGGCAGATGCGCCTGCACGGTAAAGGCGTGCGTATCGGGCTGCTCGTTTGCCGTGTCGTTCTTCGGCAATGCCATGAACGTAGCCTCAGCGTACTGGATGTCCCACTCGTCGAACGTGAGCTGTCGAAAGTACGGCTCGCCATCGGAGAGCGGACGCGTGGGCGCGGTTATGGCGGTGCCGCCCTGGATACGCGCAAGGGGAATCTCGACATCACGGTAGCCCGCCATGCTAATGGAGATGCCGCCGTTAAAGTCGTACGCGTCGAGAAGCGTCGTCTCGTCCACGTAGCCTTCCGCAAGAGGGGCGACCTCAAAGATGGCCGTGCCCTCGTCGTCGGTAGTGGCGGAGAGCTGCTTGCCCGCGGCATAACGCGACACGAGCGTGACCTGGGCACCCGTGATGGGCGTATTCTTGTTGGCGACGTCGACCACGACCACACCAAACATGGTGCGCGAGAGAACGAGCACCCTGAAGGGGTCTTCTTCGTCGGCATAGGCTTCGGTGGGCGCGAACGGCAATATGAAGGCGTTTGCGCTTCCCGGCACGCGCGGCAACATAATGCTCGCCAGCGAGGATGCTCCGGCAACAAGTAACGAACGGCGATCAAGCATCTTTGGCTCCCATCCCGCAAACATCGGAGGAAATAATCCTATTTTGCGAGAAGGTGCCCCGTGGCGGTAGTGCCGTTCGAGGGCCAAAATGTCCAAATTGATTGAACGAAGCGCCGGGGTTCCGGAACGCGTTCGATGCACTTGGCAGCCCGGTCGCTAACGCAACATATGCGCGACCAGCTCGGCGCGTGTGCCGATGCCAAGCTTTGCGTATATGCCGGATAGGCGGTTTTTAACGGTGCCCGGCGATACTCCCATGTGGCGTGCGATTTCAGCGTTGGTCCATCCGCGGCAGGCGAGCATGGCCATGGTGAACTCCGTGGTCGTTAAATCGTCGGCCACGTCCTCGCCCGAATCGGGGTTGTGGATGCGCCGCCAGCCGTAGCTGAAGCGGTACGTGATCTCGATGATGCGAGCGAAATCGTCGGGGTATTGCGATTTTAAGCACGCCTCGATGAGTCCCTGCAAAAGGCCGTGGTGTTCGCCGATGAGTTCGATAAGGCCGTCGGGACGCGCAGTGTCCCAAGCGGCTCCGAAGTGCGTTTTTGCGGCGTCGATATCCTTGAGGCTCATGCATGCCATGGAAGCCGACAGGTGCAGGAACAGCTCCGAGATGGGATAGCTTCCCTGTTTCATGATCAGGGCATTTTCCGCCATGCCTAGGCTGCGGCCGTATTCGCCGCGCAGATACAAGGCGTGCGCCATCACGTAGCTGGCGAACAGGCGCAGACCTTCGGGCAGATGCGCCGCTAGTGGATAAAACTCTTCGGCAGAATACGGGGAGGGCAAGTGCAGCAGGACGCTCGCGGCCGAGGCGAACAGGATATGCGTGGCGTGGACGGCGGGTGACTCCTCGTCGGTTGGCATATCGAGGATGCCAGCAAGGCACCGGCGGGCGTCGGGGATACGGTTGAGCGACAGGCTGGCATATCCGCAGATAAAGCATGCGGAATAGCGCAGTGCGGGATCGGTGGCGTCAAGATAGGGGCGCGCCGTCTTGGCAGCGAGGGCGGCCTGTCCGCGAAAGTATAGAGCTTCTGCCACGGCAATGGCGCGCGAATCGGGGTCGGAAATGCCTGCAACCGCAGCGTCAATCTGCCCCGGCACAAAGGCGGTGCACATCAACGGCATAGGAACGCGTGGGTAGCCATCGCAGTCCATCTTCCATCTCCCATCAGGTGGCAACTATGCAGCAATTGTACTCCTGTTGCTCGGGACTGGAATTTTTGGGTATTGCCTACGATTATGCCGAACGCATAAAGGAAGAGTCTATTGGCGATGCTCTCAAGGTGGCTACCGAAGCCAAGCTGACCTCGATATTAGGAAAAATTGCCACCCCTGCAAAAAGCTCTGTCGCAGTGATGGGAAACGCATCTTCTGGGCATTCCGGCGTCTCCAGCTAGCGCTGGACTGCTGCTGTCGCCTGCGCGTTGGCGAGCGGAGCGTGGGGACCGTCCGGCGACCAGCGGTGACGGGCGAGCCCTGCCGCGTGCGTGGGCCTCCATCGGCGTAGACCCATGACCCCTATGGCATCGGAGAAGTCCACCATCGCGTCCAGGACCTTACCGTCCGGCACGCCCAGCCTAGCGGCTCCCTTGAACCCAAGGTTGAAGGGGGGTGTTGTACAAGGCATATGGGGCCGAGTGGAAGTGGATCAAAAGAGCGTTACTTGACGTTTCATGCATAATGCCAACCGCCCCGCGATATCACGTTCGCAGCGCGCAGGGGCCGGAGAATCTTCGCGATGAGAGTTGACGTCTAATACCTTGCATCGTATAGTGTGTATAGCATAGTATATGACGAGAGGAGGTGTGCGGATGGAGGCACAGATGAAGCGCGGCTTCCTGGAGGCCTGCGTGCTCGCGGCCGTCTCCGGCGAGGAGTCCTACGGCTACCAGATCGTGAAGGACGTACCGGCGAGCATGGGGCTCACGGAGTCGACGCTCTACCCGCTGCTCAAGCGCCTGGAGAAGGCCGGGTGCATCACGGCGCGCTCCGCCGAGCACAACGGGCGGCTGCGCCGGTACTACCGCATCACGGACGACGGGCGAGCGCGCATCGAGGAGTTCCTGGCCGAGTGGCCGTCCGTACGGGAGATTTACGCATACGTTGAGGAGGCGCACCATGACGCGCGATGAGTTTCTGGGCCGGTTGGGCGAGCTGCTCGCCTGCCTGCCGGCCGAGCAGGTGGAGGAGACCAAGGCGTTCTATGCGGAGGCCATCGCCGACCGCATGGAGGACGGTATGAGCGAGGAGGAGGCCGTGGCCGCCATGGGCACGCCCGGCGAGGTGGCGGAGGCCACGCTCGACGACCTGCCCGCGGTGCCGCGCGCGATCGCGAGGACGCGCCGGCGCAGCACCGCGCTGCTGTGGGTGCTGGCCATCGTGGGCTCCCCGGTGTGGGTGCCGCTGCTCGCCGCCTTCGCCGCCGTGGCCGTCACGGTCTATATCTGCATCTGGGTGCTGGCGCTCTGCGTGTGGATCGTCGCGGTGGCACTCGGGGGCGTGGGCGTAGTTGGGCTCCTGCTTGCCGTAAGCGGCGTCATCATCGGCCACTTCCCGTACGCCCTCGCCTCGGCGGGCGTGGGGCTCGGCCTCGTCGGCGTGGCGCTCTTCGTTGGTGCTGGCGCTTGGGCCGCCTCAAAACAAATTGCGCGCCTCTCGGCGCTCTGGGCGAGGAAGGCTGCCTCGCCCTTCTGGAAGGGTAAGGGCGAGAAGGGCGGCGCTGCCGCGCATCTCGCGGCGTAGAAAGGAGTGAGTACCATGACCAGTGCGAAGAAGATCTACCTCGCCGTGGCGGGCGGGCTCGTTGCCGCGGGTGTTGTCCTCGCGGGCATTGGCTTTATCGCTTCGGGTTTCGACCCGGCCGTGTTCACAACCCAAGTCGACACGCGCTACAGCACCATCGTGCTCGGCGGCGTCGAGGTGGACGACCCGATGGGCCTCCCCCTCATCGAGCAGCTCGCCAATCTGGGCGAGATCGACACCTCCGGCATCACCGCGTCCGAGTCCCCTGCTGCTCCGGAGGCGCCCACCGCTCCCTAAGCATAGCGCGCCCGGCGCCAGCCCGGGCGGGGCGAGCGGCAGTGACGAGCGCGCCTCGCGGACCCGGTTCTCGATCTCGCGCGGCGTGGACCTCGCGAGCCTGCGCGGGCGGCTACTGCGGTCGGACATGGGCTCTCCGGACTTGCTGCGGCGCAGCCACTTGCTCGCCGTCTGGCGGCTGACGCCCATCTGACGCGCGGTCTCGGCGACGCCGAGGCCGGACTCTATGCGCGAGACGAGCGTCTCGCGCCCCCTCGGGGTGAGCCTTGCGTTAGGATGTTGCTCCATGGGAGGGCTCCTCTGCTGTTCGTCTAGACAACTCACAGCATGTGGGAGCCCTCCCTATTTGTCACTACCCGGGTGTAAACAACCTATTGGCACAGAACAGCTAGAACAACCGATGCCGCCTCACTGCGCCGAGAAACCCCCGGCGCCGTGAGGCGGGCGGCGGAGTGAGCCAACAGCAAAGCCATGCCGCTATTAGTAGCCTGTCGCCAGCAATCTGCAAGTCACTAGCACCCCACAGCCGTGCCGGCAGCATCCCTTGGTCGCCATATCAGCCGCACGGTATAATCTATCCATCGATATATTGGTTGAACCATGGTGTCTCTGCTGTGACCATAAACTTCCGCAAGACGCTAGGACCTTGTTCTAAGGAGATCTGGTGGAGAAAGGTCAAGAGAACCCACCACAAGACCAGGCGCTTGCCCATAGAGTCAGGTGGGCTGACCTCGACAGCGTATTCGAGCACATGGGCGACAATGCTAGCGTTGGAGAGGCAAGTAACGGCATCCACCTCATAAATGACCGGGAGCACGTCGCCGTGCGCCAGGACCACGAGGTTCGCATCCCCAATGAATACCTGCAGGAATCATACGTCGGACAGCGCGACAGCGACCTGAGAAAAGCAAGGGAGATGCTCCTTCAGGCCAAGCAGGAGCGCCCTTCCTACAAACCTGACATCCTTTTAGGTCTTGCGACAACGTTCCTGGGCTGGTTTCTCGGGGGTTTGTCGTCATCTGTCAATCTCGCATCTTTGCCCGGTATCTTGATGCTCTGCGTAGCACCGTGTGGCGCAGTAGGACTCTTTGTCGCTTTTATCTTTATCCGAAAAGAAGAGAAGCAGGGCAAATCTGATCTGGCCGAGCGCGTCCTAGAACACCTGGCGGATCCCGATGACAAGGAGACCAAGACCGATGAACATTAATGATACGAGCACGCAGCTGCTCTTTACCACGGTCCCCATCGTGGGCATTACTACCGAAGGCACGGGCGTCTCGGGTACAGGATTCTTCTTTTCCTATGACCTTGAAGACGGGCGAAAAGTGCCCCTGCTCATTACCAACCACCATGTCCTCAAGGATGTGATTCAGGGTCGCTTCGTCATCAATCTAGCCGAAGGTGACGCCCCGTCACGCGAGACCATCAGCGTGAACTTCGACAAGTCATTCATCGAGGGGAAGAAGCTCGGAGAGCTCGACTTGGTTGCGATGCCGGTGGCCCCTGTTCTCAGCATGCTTGAAGAAAACGGGAAGAGGCCCTTCTACCGATCCATCGACTCTGGACTCATCCCGAAGAAGAGTGTGCTGGACAATTTGGCGGCGCTCGAGCAAATCACCTTTATCGGATACCCCAGCGGGCTCTATGACGACTACAACAAGACCCCCCTCATCAGGCAAGGCTGGACTTCCACGCCCGCTTGGAGCGACTACAAGGGTAAGCGCGAGTTCCTCGTTGACGCATCTGTATTCGAGGGCTCCAGCGGCAGTCCCGCCTTCATCCTCAACCAGGGCAGCTATCCCACGACCGACGGAATTGCCATCGGCTCCAGGCTGCTGTTCATGGGCGTAATCACTCAGACGATTACGAAGGAGAAGAGTGAGCACCTCGATTTAGGTACAGTCATCAGAAGCGACGCGATGCTCGACAAGCTCAAACCTTTCGTGGAAGGTCTACTGTAGCTAAGAGCACCGTCAAAAGCAGTGACGCCCCTTTGCTCCTTTCCCTAGGATGAGGTGACTGAGCTCGGCATGCTGGTTGACATCTGGTTCCCCAACGGCTCATAGTACAGACACATGGAAAGCCTTCGGGTTTTGTAAGGGCGGGACCCACTGGGCCTCGTTCTAGTTTTACTGTTCGGTTAACGCTGCAGATCGTTTTGGAAGGCTTACGAGCATGGTGGTTCCGTTCTCGGAACTTGCTCCGACCTCTACCGTGCCACCGTGAAGCGCCACAATCTCCCAAACGAGCGCTAGTCCGAGTCCTGCGCCGCCGTATGCCCTGCTGCGGGATTTGTCTAGACGAAAGAACGGCTGGAAGATGCTCTCTCGGTACTGCTTGGGTATTCCCGGGCCCTCATCTTTGACTCGTAGGAGCACGTGGCTGTCGCTGTCGCTGATGGAGACGTTGACAGTCGAGTCGGTGCGGCTGTAGCGGATAGCGTTTTCGACCAGGTTGAACACCAGCCGGTACAGCAGCGTGTCGCTCCCGATTACTAAAGCGTCTCCGGCGCAATCGAGGGTTACGCCCTTATCCTCGGCAAGTGGCGCAAGGTCGGTGAGGACCTCTTCGGACAAGGGACCAAGTTCCACATTGTCCTCGCAAGGAACGCTGCGGAGCTCACTCATCTCGAGCAATACCTTGGCCATTCGAGACATGCGCTCGGTTTGTTCTTGTAGCAGGCCGAGCAGCTCGGCTGTTTCGGGTTGCAAAC
>CABUVB010000033.1 GCA_902494815.1 uncultured Collinsella sp.
AGAACCCAGTTGCGCTGGACCTCGCCCTGCTTGGCGTAGTGAGTCGATTTCGAAATCACTTAGACTCCTCCATGTACAGTACGTGTTGTTACAGAGATTCACGGGGCTCTGCAAGTAACCCGTCCATATTACCCCGCTCGCCGCCCGAGTCAACAGGTATTTTGGTTCTGACCAGACTTTCTGCACATGTCGTCCATGGGTCATGACGTCGCGACACTAGCGCTCGACAAATGCCTCGATATCTCCCAGCAAGCGCTTTGCCTCCTGGCGGCCCTGAATATACAGGTCGAGGAGCTTTGCTGGATCGTGCTCAACGTGACCGACCTCGACCGGCTTTTGCGGAGCAACGACCAGTGCGCGGCCCTCGCGCTCATACTTCCACAGATGCATGCGCTGGATGTTATAGCGGTCGTGGCGCGTCTCGATAGCCTCGAGCAGGTAGGGGTAGTCGGCATAGCGGGCGCGCGCGGCGGGCATAAACTCGTAGGGCTTTTTCTCGTACGAGCGGTCCTGCGTGACAATGACAACCGCGCGATCGAAGCCCGCCTCCTCCAGCACGTGCTCGATGGGAACCGAATCGGCTACGCCACCGTCGACGTATTTGTGTCCGTCAATCTCGACCGGCGGCGTCACCAGCGGCAGCGACGTCGAGGCGCGCACGGCATCGAGGTCGAGCACGGCGCTTTTGACCGGCAGGTACGCGGCAGTTCCAAAGAGCATGTCCGTCGCGACGGCGTACATCTCGATGGGGCTCGCATCAAACGTCACGTTGTCAAAGGGATCCAGGCGGTCCTGAACATCGTTGAAGATAAAGTCGTAGCCCACAATAGAACCCGTGGACGCAAACGATGCGGCACCCATGAAGCGGTTGTCGTTGCAGAAAGCCAGGTTGATGCGGTTGGCACGGCCGATCTGGTGCGACTTGTAGTTCACGCCGTTGAGGGCGCCGGCCGATACGCCATATACCGCCGGAATCTCGACGCCGGCCTCCATGAGGACGTCGAGCACGCCCGCGGTAAACTGCCCGCGAAAACTACCGCCCTCCAGGACGAGCGCGACCTTGCCGGCGTTCTTTGCTTTATCTTCTGCAGTCATGTTGACCTCCTGCTGTTTCGTTTTGGCTTTCTTCTACCCAGTTTTGGGATAGAGAGCGCATTGGTTTTGGAGTTGCGGAGGACGGGGCGATCAAGTCAACCCCAGAGCATGAGTTGCCGCCGGGGAAGCGCATCCCACCCTGCGTTGATGCGGCGTTTTCTTTACGCTCGCGCCCTGCGCAGAGTTCGATTCTCCGCGGTACGGGGGATCCGTTGATGCGGGGTTTGGCCAGCTGAAATTCAATAAACATCGCATCCGTTTTGAATCGAGGCTTTGCGCGGAGAATCCGCGTATTTGCTTCGCAAATCCGCACCGGCTTCGGCCGCCTGTCGGCGTCCTCGCCCGCTCGCTACAAACGCTTAGCGTTTGCTTAACGCTCGCGCCCTGCATAGAGTTCGATTCTCCGCGGTATCTGTAAGTAATAAAAAGCAGGTAGGTGCGTTTACCTACCTGCTTGTAACTATTGGTGGAGGCGCGGAGAATCGAACTCCGGTCCACGAAAGCCCCCTGATTGGCATCTCCAAGCTCAGTCGCTGGTTTTGTCTCGGACGCTTTGCGCGCAGCGACACGCTCGCGGCGTCCTAACCGGTTCGGTCTTAGCCTGCGCCATACCGATTACGTGCGCAGGAGCATTCCCCTAAAATGACGTCGCGCCGGTGTCGGGGAAATCACCGGGTTGACGCGCCGCTATAAACTAAGCAGCGAGAGCCATAGGCTCAAAAGAAGAGTTGTTGTCAATTCAATTTGACGGTACCCCTGTTTAACGAGGCGAGGAGACCTCGGCTTGCTTCCTCTCTCAGAGCTATCGTGTCGAAACCAGTCGCCCCCAAATGTTGGGAAAGTCTGGATGGTATCGGGCCTGCAAACACCCGATAACCGTCGACTTTTCAAGGAACATGCGGGGTGAACCCCGCTCGTGGATAGCTATCTTACCACGTTCTAAAGGCAGACAGCCGCTCTATGCACGAGCTGTGAAGACCCTAATGTGCACTGCACTTCGCACTTTTGATACCGATCGCGTCACGTATATTTTCGCCAAGCAAAATTGACCCGTCGAAAGGACCGTTATGGATACCAAACAGCAACTCGTCAATGCCCTCGCAGGCCTGGGCTCAACCATTACCGAAGCCATGGATGTCATCGAAGGCTTTGTCCCCTGCGGACATCCCGCCCTCACGGTTTCGAACGCCCTTGTTGCGCTGGACGCTGACGATGATGCGGCTCTCGCCCAGCAGCTTGAGACCGTCGAGGGCTTTATCGACCACGTGAGCGAGAACCGCGGCGTGGCCGCCTACCACGGCATCGAGGTCGAGCTCGCGGGTCCCAAGGCCGATCTGCTCGCAGCAATCCGCGAGATAGGCGCCCTTATGCAGATCGCAGGCGTCAAGAACACCCAGGTCAACGAGTGGGTCTACCGCAGTCTGGCAGCACTCGACAGCTCCGACGAAAAGGCAGCCGAGCAGCTCACCGAAGTCCCCGCCATCAAAGCTGCACTTATCTAAAAAGGCCTGCACCCTGGCGGCTGCGGTGCCACCCGAATGCAGGCCATATACTCAATCGAAAACGCTAATGCAGGTACGCTTTCGCGTTGCTCAGGCTGTAGGCGATCGTTGAGCCGTTGTGCAGTAGTGACGACGTCTGCGGAGTGATCATGCCGGTAATACCCAATGCCAATAGCGCCGAGTTGGTGAGCATCACCCTTGAATACGAACTCGTCAGACGGTCGATGAGCCCCTGGCTCATGCGGCGCAGGCGCACGATCGCGGCGAGATCCGTGTCGGCCAGGATGATGTCGGCGACCTCCTTGGCGATGTCGCTTCCGCCACCCATGGCCAGCCCCACGTCGGCCAAACCGAGCGCCGGCGAGTCGTTGACGCCGTCGCCCACCATGGCAACATGGCGTCCCTCGCTCTTAATGCGCTCCACATAGGCGTACTTGTCCTCGGGCAGCAGTTCGGCCTTAAACTCGTCGGCGCCCGCCTCGCGCGCAATGCGCTCGGCCGTGCGCTCCGAATCGCCCGTGAGCATAACGACATGCTTGACGCCCAGCGCATGCAAGTCGGCGATGGCCTCACGGACCCCGGGCTTGAGCGGATCCTCGATGCCGAGCACGCCCACAACGGTGCCGTCGACCGCCAGATACAGCGGCGACAGGCCCTGCATCTGGGACTCGATTTGCTCCTTGATGTCGGACTCGAGCTGCGCGCCCTCGTCCTCAAATACAAAGTGCGCGGAACCGATGATGGCGCGACGCCCTTCAATGGACGAAGCGATGCCGTGCGCCACAATATACTCGACCGCAGCGTGACGCTCGCGGTGCTCGAGCCCGCGCTCGCGGGCGGCGTTGACCACAGCGCGCGCCACCGGATGCGGGAAATGCTCCTCCAGACAGGCAGAAAGGCGCAGAACCTCGTCCTCGCTCCAGCCATCGGTGGTGAGCACGCAGGCAAGACGCGGCTGCGCCTCGGTAAGCGTGCCGGTCTTATCAAACACAATGGTGTCGGCCTTGGCAAACGACTCAAAATACTTCGCGCCCTTGACCATGACGCCCATCTTGGCAGCATCGCTCATGGCAGTCATGACGGCGACGGAACCCGTGAGCTTGAGTGCGCACGAGTAGTCGACCATCAACGCCGCTGAGGTCTTGATGAGGCTGCGGGTGGTAAGAGCGACAAGACCTGCAAGCAAGAAATTCCACGGGACGATCTTGTTGGCGAGGTCCTCCATGTGCGACTGGCCCTCGGACTTGAGCGAGTCGGCCGTCTGCACGAGCGAGACGATTGAGCGCAGTTTGGTTTGCGCCGTATTGGCGCGCACGCGCACCAAGATGCCGCCGTCTTCCACGACGGTACCGGCGAACACGTCATCGCCCACGCTGCGCTCGACGGCCAGCGGCTCGCCGGTCAGAGTCGCCTGGTTGACCATAGCGCTCCCCTGCTCGACAACACCGTCGATGCAAATGGACATGCCAGTGCGCACGGCGACCAGATCGCCGGGCTCAAGCTCGGTCGCGGCAACGCTTACCTCGGTGTCACCGACCACTTTTTGCGCCTTATCGGGCACGTCGAGCAGCGAGTTTATGAGCTCGTTTTCGCTCATGGCGCGGGTGTAGTCCTCGAGCAGCTCGCCCACGTTGAGCAGGAACATCGTCTGGCCCGCGGTGTCGAAATCGCGTTTGACGAACGAAATGCCGATAGCCGAAGCGTCGAGCACGGGAACGGTCAGGCGCGGCTGCGCGAGCTCACGGAGGGCGGCGCGCAAAAAGGTCATGTAACCGGCCACGATAAACACCGCACGTAGGGGCGTGGGCAAAAACCAGCGGCGCGCGTAGTGGGCGCCGATAAGTGTGGCAAGATCCATGACGAGCTTGTGCCTGCGCGGCTCGAGTTGCATCACGTAACCCGACTTGGCATCGGCGATAGCTTGAGCATCGAGTGCACCCAGGGCATCGAGCACGGCCGTGCGACGCTGCTCGTCATATTCGAGCGCCATCTGGCCAATACGGCCGTAGACACACACCTTGTGCACGCCGTCGATGTCGCCGCTGAGCTTAAGAAGTGCATCGAGATCGCTCTCTGGCACAGGACCCGCCAATTGAAGACGGGTCCTGCCGGGGATCTCGCTAATAATCGAGAATCTCATAGTTTGTGCCTGGAGTGCTACTCGGCTGCCTTGTCCGCAGCGGCCTCGCTCTGGGTGATGTAGGCAGCCTCGGCAACCATATCATCGACATTAGCCTTGGCCTGCTCGACCATGTCCTGGTAGCCGTTCTTGACGCGCATGCCGCACGCAATGCCCTGCACGCAGGCGTTCTTTACCGGAGCGCTGGTGAGCAGCTTGATGCCGGCCGTACCAAGCAGAAAACCGCCACCGACAAGCAGGGTGTTAAACGTCGACTTCTTCATGTTGCTTCTCCCTTTTGCCGCACAAGCGCGGCATGGTGCCTTAGCACCCGAGTTCATTAGTTTGCTCGAGCACGCTTTTGAGACTAGTTTAGTATAACTATTGGGGTCAACAACGGCTAACTTTTGGAAAATATACGATCTAGACCGCCCGGTACTCGGCGGTTCACCCACCACGACGCAAATCCGCACCCCAAGGGGAATCCGCCCTCGTCCTTGCAAATCTAAGATGAATGGTTTTCCGCGAAGTGAACGAGCAAAATCGGACCCCCGAAGCATCCGCATTTTTCGCCAGCAAAACCGCAGGAAAAACTCGACAAAATCGCAGGAAACAAAGTCCCAAAAGTGTCGATGCTTTAGGGGTCCAAATAAGGTCGTCCACTTCTGGGGAAACCATTCACCTTCGATTTCCACAGCCTCGAATACATGACAAGGGGACGACCTCTTTACCTCTTTCCTACAGCTGCCAGGCAGCCGCTTCCTTTTGCAGCGCAACCATGCGGGCGAATTCTCCACCTGCCGCCTTGAGCTTCGCCGGAGTGCCCTGCTCGGCAACCACACCATCCTTGAGCACAACGATTTTGTCGGCATTTTCCACCGTACGCATACGGTGGGCAATAACGATAACCGTCTTACCTGCAAGCAGACGGGAGAGCGCCTGCTGAACCACGGTCTCGTTCTCCACATCCAAGCTCGCCGTCGCCTCGTCCAACAGCACGATAGGCGCGTCTTTGAGCAGCGCACGGGCGATGGAAATGCGCTGGCGCTCTCCGCCGGACAGCTTGGAGCCGTTCTCGCCGATCATGGTGTCATAGCCCTGCGGCATACGGCTCACAAACTCGTCGCAGTTGGCGGCACGCGCGGCAGCAAGCACTTCCTCATCGGTGGCATCGCGACGACCAAGACGGATGTTTCCCATCACCGTGTCGTCAAAGAGCAGCACGTCTTGGAACACAATGGCGTAGTCGCGCAGCAGCACCTCGGGATCCACGCTCGCAACATCCACGCCACCCACGGTGACTGTGCCTTCGGTGGCATCCCAAAAGCGTGCGGCCAGGCGGCTCACCGTAGACTTTCCGGAACCCGAAGGACCGACCAGCGCCGTAACTTCGCCTTCCTTGGCGGTAAAGCTCACATCGGTAAGAACTTTCTCGCCGGCGCGGCCGTCCTCGCCCGCACCATAGCCAAATGCCACATGATCGAACACCACATCGTGGCCCACGGGCTCAAATTTCTCGCTGCCCCGCGCCACAGGCTCTTCCATGATGGAACGCATGCGCTTGGCAGACGACTCGGCGACAAACAGCTCCGACACGAGCATAAGGGCCTGGTCAAAGGGCGCATAGATACGGCTCACCATAAGCAGGAAGGCAAACATCACCAAAAAGTCGACCTGCCCGGAGGCGACCATCGTGGCGCCCGTGACCAGCGTGGTGGCAATGCCCAGACGCAGAATGGAGAAGGCGGAGTTGACCAGAAGCCCGTTGACGAGCTCGCCCTTGGTGGTCTCGCGCTCCTCGGCATCGATCACGGCGTTGAGCCCCTCAAGATAATGGGCCTCCTGGTTGGTGGCGCGGATTTCGCGCACGCAGTCGAGCGTCTCCTGGATCGCCTCGGTGACCTTGACCTTCTCGGCGCGCACGCGGTCGAACACCGGGGTCATGGGGCCGCGCGTCAGATACAGCACGGCAAAGGCCACGGGAATGCTCCAAAACGCCGCGACCGCCAGCTGCCAGCAAAAGAACAGCGACGACACGAACACGATGGCACTTGCGATGATGGCGCCCCAGAGTTCTCCCAGCACATGGCTGTAGGCGTGCTCCATAGTCTGAACGTCACCCATGATGGTCTCGGTTAAATCGGCCAGGTCACGACGACCAAAAAACGACAGCGGCAGTTTGCGCAAGCGCTCGGCGATCTCCATACGCTGCTTGCCGCACTCCTCGTAAAAGATGCAGTAGGTGTAGTAATACTGTTGCCAGTTAGAGGCAAAGAGCAACACGAAAAAGACCAGGAGGCCGCCCACGATCGGCAAGGCATCCGGCAGGTCAGCCCCGCCGGCGAGATGCTCGACAAAGCCGGCCATAACCAGGAATAAAAAGCCCATGCCGGCCATGGTAATAAGATTGGTGAGCGCGGTCCAGAAGATACCGCGTTTTACGCCGGCGATGCCTTTATCGGATAGGAAATACTTCTTTTGGAATGAGGCGAACATTTAGGCCTCGCCTCCCTTCGCGACGGCGGCATCCGCGGTCGTAGCAGTAATCTTCCAACTCGCGGCCTGCTCGTACTCGGCCCACATCTTGGCATACAGGCCATTTTGGGACAGCAGCTCGGCATGAGTACCCGACTCCTGCACGCTGCCCTGGTTGAGCACCACGATTTGGTCTGCGCCCACCACGGTCGAAAGCCGATGTGCAATCATAATGACCGTGCGACCCGCCGCCAGCTTGCTAAAGGCGCGCTGGATGAGCGCCTCGTTCTCGGGGTCGGCAAACGCCGTGGCCTCATCGAGCACCACGATAGGCGCGTCTTTAAGGATCGCGCGGGCGAGTGCCACGCGCTGGACCTCGCCGCCCGAAAGATATGCTCCGCCGGCGCCGAGCATGGTGTTGATGCCCTGTGGGAGCTTGGCCACAATGTCGTCGCACTGAGCTGCGGAGAGGGCCGCACGTACTTCGTCATCAGTGGCCGTGGGCTTGGAGGCGCGCACGTTATCGGCAAGTGTTTGCCGGAACAGCTGGTTGGTCTGGAACACGAAGGCGACCTGGTCCATAAGCTCGTGTGGATCCATATCGCGAACGTCCACACCGCCTACGAGCACTCGACCCGAGGAAACATCCCAAAAACGCGGTATCAGGCTTGCGCAGGTTGACTTACCGCCGCCCGAAGGACCCACCAGGGCGAGGGTGCTCCCCGCGGAAACGCTAAAACTCACATGGTTGACGGCAGGCGCCTCGGCGCCTTCGTAGGTAAAGCTCACATCCTCAAATCGCACGTCGTTGCCGGCAGGGTGCTTGGGTTGGGCGGGCACGGAGAGCTGCTGGGAATCCATAACGCTTCGGATGCGAGCCAGCGAATCGGCACTCATCTGAGAGGCCTCGCCCACAAACATGAGCTTGGTCATGGCCGTCGGTACCACGGCCGAAAATATCGCGTAAAACGTGAAGTTTGCCATAAAATGCGCGAAGTCCGTCTCGCCCGGCGCCAACAGCAACGCCACGGGCAGTAGGAACGCTACAAGACCATTGAGCGCGGTAAGGTTGAGTACCTGCGGGCCTCGGCAGAACGTGCCCGAATAGTTTTGTGCCATATCGGCGTATTCGGCAATCGCATCGTGGAAGGCCTTAAAGGAGTAGACCGTCTGCTGAAACACCTTGACCACGGGAATACCGCGTACGTATTCGGTGCCGGTCTTGTTCATCTTGACCAGCGCTCCCATGTAGGCCTTCATAAACTCGGCGCCCTTGCCGCCCATCATGGTGGCCATGGCGCCAAACGAAACGACGACCGAGATAAGGCATGCAGCCCCCAGACGCCAATCGAGTGCGAAAAGCAGCACGAGCAGGCCGGCGACCATGGCGGTGGCGCCGGCGATATCGGGCAGCATGTGCGCGAGCAGGGTCTCGGTGGAGGCGGCACATCCGTCTACAATACGGCGCAGCTCACCGGTGGCGTGCGTGTCAAAGTAGCCAAGCGGCAGCTTGAGCAGGTGCTCGCTCGCAGTCTTGCGGATATTGGACGCGCAGCGAAACGCAGACAGGTGCGTGCACATGAGGCCTGCGAAATACACTACGATGCTTGCCAGGGCAAAACCAACGGCCCACCAGCCATACATCGCGATATCGGTGGCTTCGCTCCAGTTAGGCGCCACAGCGATCAGGTCTCGCGCGACAAACCAGATGCACACGTACGGGCCAAAGCCCAGCAGCTGCGAGAGCGCCGAGAGCGCCATGCCCAAATACGTTAGGAATTTACGGTCGCCGGCATATGCAAGTAGCTCGCCGATACCGCCGCCTTCCCTTTTTGATCCCTTTGCCATGAGATTCCTTTCTAACGGCTTGAGAGTTAACCGTAATCAACTTATCATTGATATGTTAGCCAAGGCACACAATCGAGCCAGGCGTGGATGTTTCTGCAAAGGAAGGGGACGCTTTCGAAAATGCATCGGGCCGCGACCAACATAACCGAGCTCTACGCACCGCAGTTTGAGCAGTTTGGCCTGGAGCTTTCCGGCAAGGGCGCCGTCTTTACCGGCGAGGTAGCAAACGATCGGGCGCACGGACGCGCATGGATCATGCCCCTTTCCCCCACCTGCATCGCCATAGAGCATTTCATTACCCCGACGCACGATATGTACCTGACCGAATACACACCTGAGCCGTACGCCTGCGTGAGCGAGGTCAGCGCGCCCACACTTACATGCATGCCCGAGGCTGGCATAACGCCTGCGAACCTGACACTCTTGCATGGACCTTGGCCAAACAATGCCGTTTGCAGCTTTATCCAAGATAACTGTGGCGAGGAATTAAGCCCACTGTTTGCAGGGCAACTCTACCACTCGCGCTCGGTGCTCTTTTTGCCTGGATATTTTGACGAACTGGAGCACCGCTATCCCACCGAGTTCGCGGGAATCTTTGAGGCGTTTGCCGAGCCATGGCACGAGGAAGCGACGTCTGCCATCTGCCACACGCTGCGCCGGATTAACGAGAACCGCGCCCGCACCGTAGGCGGGCACGTCTATATGCAAGGCATCGTGGAGACCATGGTCGCCGAGCTCGCCTGTTCGCATGCGGCCCATAGACAGGCGCAACGGGCGACAGGCACGCACGCCAGCGTGACTATAGCCAAGGAAGCGTCTGCCCTTGTAGAGCGCTCGCTCGACAAGGGCAGACATGTGAGCATCCAGGAGGTGGCCGAGAGACTCTTCACGTGCCGATCCAAACTGTGCGCCACCTTTAAGGCCCAAACCGGCGAGTCCCTGGGTGCCTACATACGAAGGCGCCGCATGGAGCGGGCGCAGGAGCTTTTGGCAGATAGCTCGCTTACGATAGCACAGGTGGCAGAGCGGCTCGACTACCCTCAGCAGGCCGCCTTCGCCCAAGCCTTCAAACAATACACCGGCACCACCCCCACCGCTTGGCGTTCCCAGCACCAGTAAAGAGCCAGCACAGGGACAGCCCATTTACCATATCCACAAAAATGAGGGCGCCAACGGCGCCCTCATCACCAAATTCCATTCAGCCCCACCTGACCCGAACGGCCGAGTCGTCACGGAACCGAGGGGCCGGGCGCAGGGCCTTGCCTCTCAATGAGTTCCGCACGAACAGGAGGCGCCAGTGGCGCCTCCGTCGTGAGTCAGGACTGTCCGAAATTGAGAGGCAAGGCCCTGCGCCCGGCCCCTCGGTTCCCGCTTACGAGAGCGACGTTCTCAGCAACTCGTTGAAGAGCTTCGGGTTGCCCTTGCCGCGGCTCGCCTTCATGCACTGTCCCACCAAAAAGCCGATGACCTTCTGGTTGCCGTCACGATACTGCTGCGCCTGCTCGGCACAGTTTGCCAGCACCTCGTCCACGATCGGCTGCAGCGCGCCGGCATCGCTCACCTGGCGCATGCCGCGCTCGTCGACGATCTTATTGGGATCGTCACCGGTCTGGGCCATGGCCTCAAAAACCTCGTGCGCTTGGTTGGAGCTGATGGCATCGGTCGCCAGCAGCTTAGCGAGTGCCGCCACCTGAGCCGGCGCGATGCCGGACTCGGCCAGCGACGCGCCTGCGCTTTTAAGATAGGCGATCATCTCGTTGACCAGCAGGTTTGCGACCGTCTGAGCCTCCTTGCCGGCCATACCGGCAGCGGCAGCCTCAAAGAAGTCGGCAAACTCGGGGTCGCCGGCAATCTGCTCGGCGTCGGCCGTCTTAATGCCAAAGTCAGCCTCAAAACGGACGCGCCTGGCATCGGGCAGCTCGGGAATCTCGCCACGGCAGCGGTCGATGAACTCATCGTCCAGATCGAACGGCGCCAGATCGGGATCGGGGAACAGGCGATAGTCGTCGGCCGTCTCCTTGACGCGCATGACCACGGTGCGCTTGCGGCTGGGCTCCCAGTGGCGGGTCTCCTGATAGATGATGCCGCCCTCCTCGAGCACCTCGGCCTGGCGGCAAATCTCGTAGGCAAGGCCGTCATGCAGGCTCTTAAACGAGTTGAGGTTCTTGAGCTCGGTCTTGGTGCCCAGCTTGGTCTCGCCGCGGCGGCGCAGCGACACGTTGCCGTCGCAGCGCATGGAACCCTTCTCCATGGAGCAGTCCGAAATGCCCAGCGTCACAAAGATGCGACGGAGTTTCTCCATAAACAGGCGAGCCTCCTCGGGCGTGCGCAGGTCGGGCTCGGTGACGAGCTCGATGAGCGGCGTGCCGCAGCGGTTGTAGTCGACGAGCGACTCGGCCGCGGCGGTAATGCGACCCTCGGCGCCGCCCACGTGCACCATCTTGGCGGCATCTTCCTCCATGTGGATACGCAGGATGCGGATGGGCACGGTGTAGGAACCGTCCTCGCGACGCTCGGGCATCTGCAGGTTGGACGCATCGTAGCTGGCCAGGTGACCGGCGCGCTGGTTACCCTCGCGCATGGTCGAGGACATGGACGTGGACAGGCCCTCGGCGTTGGCCGAGGCGCTCGCCAGGCTCTGGGCCTCGGCCTCGCCAAACGCGCAGTCGGGGCGCTCGGCGGCACCGCGACCGGTCACGTCCAGGTCCAGGTGACCGTACATGGCAAAGGCGACCGGACCCTGCGTGGTCTGGAAGTTCTTGGCCATATCGGGATAGAAGTAGTGCTTGCGGTAGAACATCGAGTGGCGCTGGATCTCGCAGTTGGTGGCGAGACCTGCCTTGACGATGCTCTCGATGGCGCGCTTGTTGGGCACCGGCAGGGCGCCGGGCAGGCCCAGGCACACCGGGCACACGTTGGCGTTGGGCTCGTCATCGTGGCTGAGCTTGCAGTTGCAGAACATCTTGGTATCGAGTGCGGTGAGCTCGGTATGGATCTCCAGGCCGATCACGGCTTCCCAATCCTGTAGGACCTCGGAAAGCTCCTTCATTACAGCTCGCCTCCCTTCCCGGCAAAATCGGGCGCGACGGAAAGCGCGGGCGCACCCGTGGCGGCATCGGCAAAGCCGCGCTCCAGGGCGCGGGCAAACGTGAGCAGCTGACGATCCTTAAACGCCGGACCCACCAGCTGGGCAGAAACGGGCAGCTGAGTATCCTCGCCCAGGCCCAGCGGCACCGAGATGCCACCGTTGCCGCAAATGTTGAGCGAAATGGTGTACAGATCGGAGAGGTACATCTGCGTGGGGTCGCTGATCTCGCCAAACTTAAAGGCCGTACGCGGCGAGGCGGGCATGAGGATGGTGTCCACCTTGGCATACGCGGCATCGTAGTCCTGCGTGATAAGCGTGCGGGCCTTTTGCGCAGCGTAGTAGTACTTGTCGTACACGCCCGAGCTCAGCAGGTAGGCGCCGAGCATCTGACGGCGCTTGGCCTCGGCGCCAAAGCCGTGGGCGCGCGAAAGCGAGCTCTGGTCGGACAGGTTGGCGCAGCCCTCCTCTTGATAGCCGTAGCGAATGCCGTCGAAACGTGCCAGGTTGGAGAACGCCTCGGCCGGGCCGATGACGTAGTATGCGGCGATGGCGGCGTCCAGGTGCGGCAGGTCGACCTCGACCAGCTCGGCGCCCTGGTTCTGCAGCTCCTGGGCGGCGCGCTGAACAGCGGCCTTGACCTCGGGCGTCAGACCCTCGGCCTCCATAAACGCGGGGATGATGCCCACGCGCTTGCCCTCGATGCTGTCGTTGAGATGCTCGGTAAAGTCGACGGCGCAATCCTGGCTGGTGCAGTCATACGGATCGTGGCCCGCGCCGGTAAGCGCGTTCATGGCCAGCGCGACATCCTCGACCGTGCGGCCAAAGGGGCCCACCTGGTCGAGCGACGAGCCAAAGGCAACCACGCCGTAACGGCTCACGGCGCCATACGTGGGCTTAAAGCCCACCACGCCGCACAGCGACGCCGGCTGACGGATGGAGCCGCCGGTGTCCGAACCCAGCGAGAGCGCAACCTCGCCCGCGGCGACGGCGGCAGCGGAGCCGCCCGAGGAGCCGCCAGGCACGCGCTCGGTATCCCAGGGGTTGTTGGTGCGGTGGAACGCCGAGCTCTCGGTGGAGCTGCCAAAGGCAAACTCGTCCATGTTGGCCTTGCCCATGGGCAGGCAGCCGGCATCGAGCATCCGCTGGACGCAGGTAGCGGTGTAGACGCTCTGGTAGTTCTCGAGCATGCGGGAAGCGCAGGTGGTGCGCGTGCCCACGAGGTTCATGTTGTCCTTGATGGCCAGCGGCACGCCCGCGAGCGGGGGCAGCGGCTTGCCTGCAGCACGGTCGGCATCCACGCGCGCAGCGGCATCGAGCGCAAGCTCGGGCGCCACCTGCAGGAATGCCTGGACCCCGCCCTCGCGCGCCTCGATGGCGGCAAGGGAGGCCTGAGCCACCTCGGTAGCGGTAAAGTCGCCGGCGGCAACGCCCGCGGCGATCTGGGCGGCGGTAAGGGAATCGAAGCTCTGCGCCATTACTCGCTCTCCCCCTCTCCCAAAATGGACGGCACGCGGAAGTAGCGGTCGCGCGCGCTGCCGGCGTTTTCCAGCGCAACGTCGAGCGGCAGGTCGCGCTCGGGCTCGCGCAGGTC
>CABUVB010000034.1 GCA_902494815.1 uncultured Collinsella sp.
GAGGCCTCGATCGAGGAGTTCGACCGTCAAAACGACCGCCTCTTTATTAGCGGCTGGCGCTCGCAGTTCCTGTCGGGCCTGATGATGCCGCTCATGAGCTTGGTGGGTAACATGGGCTACGTGGGAGTCGTCGTGGTGGGTGCGCAGCTCGCGCTGACCGGCAATGCCACGCCCGGCGACATTCAAAGCTTTATTCAGTACGTTCGCAACTTTACGCAACCCGTGCAGCAGCTGGGCAACGTGAGCAACACGATGCAGTCGATGGCAGCCGCCACCGAGCGCGTCTTTGAGTTCCTGGCCGCGCCCGAGGAGGAGCAGAAAGCCGACGCGCAGATTCCCGAGAAGCGCCCCGGCCACGTCGAGTTTGACCACGTCAAGTTTGGCTACACGCCCGACAAGACCATCATCCACGACTTTAGTTGCGAGGCGCAGCCCGGCCAGACCATCGCCATCGTCGGTCCCACCGGCGCCGGCAAGACCACGCTCATCAAGCTGCTGCAGCGCTTTTACGATGTGGATGGCGGTTCGCTACGTGTCGAGGGCATTGACGTGCGCGATTGGGACCGCGCGGCACTGCGCGGCGAGTTTGCCATGGTGCTGCAGGATACCTGGCTGTTTAACGGCACGATACGCGAGAACATCCGCTACGGACGCCCCGATGCGAGCGATGCCGAGGTCGAAGCCGCCGCGCGCGCCGCACGTTGCGACCACTTTATCCATACGCTTGCCGGCGGTTATGACTTTATGATTAACGAGGAGGGCACTAACCTGTCGCAGGGTCAGCGCCAGCTCGTGACCATCGCCCGTGCCATTTTGGCCGACCGCCCGGCGCTGATTCTGGACGAGGCGACTTCCAACGTCGACACCCGCACCGAGGAGCTTATTCAGCGCGCCATGGATGCGCTGATGCAGGGCCGTACCAGCTTTGTCATCGCGCACCGCCTGTCCACGATCCGCAACGCCGACGTAATCTTGGTAATTCGCGACGGTGACATCGTCGAGAAGGGCACACACGACGAGCTACTCGCCCAGGGTGGCTTCTACGCCGACCTGTATAACTCGCAGTTCGACGAGGCGGCGTAACAACCGGCGGCAAACAACCGCAATGCCCAGAAAACGGGGGCGCAGGACAACCTGCGCCCCCGTTTTTGCTCTGCGACCCTCAAACCGCCTCCCCTGGGACCTGATTGACAGTCCCTTCGAGGCCCTGTGGGCAAAAAATGGCAAATATGAGTACTGTTACCTTTTTGGTAACAGCCAAAACCGCCCCAAATGCCGTTTTCACGGCTTACACGCGTCCCTAAATTGATCAAACAGCCCCATAGCGGACTTATATGCGTTTGTATTAATGAACATATTTTGCTGTTATGTCTATTATTTTGCGAAGGCAATATGATACTAAGATAGCAACCGTACTCATATTTGGCATTTTTTGCCCACAGGGTGTTTCCTGGGGAACCGACAATAGCCTTAGGGTCCCGCGCGACGCCACTCCCTCCCGGTATCCGCCGACGTTCCCCCATATAAAACCTGCCAAAATAAACCTGTCCCTTTTGGCAGGTTTCGGGGTGGCAAGGGCTTGCACTTTAGCGTGCGACAGCGGATAATGCCGAGCATTCGACAATACGCTTATTGCTCTTTCTATAGATTGAGGAGACCCCTATGGCCATGGAATTCAAACGCAGGCTGCCGATCCCCATGGAGATCCGCGAGGAAATGCCACTTTCTGCCGAGCTTACCGCCAAAAAGCAGGCATTTGACGCCGAGGTCGCCAAAGTCTTTACCGGCGAGGACGCACGTAAGGTGCTCATCATCGGCCCGTGCTCTGCCGACCGCGAGGATTCGGTGCTCGAGTATATGAACCGACTGGCCAAGACCGCCGAAGAGGTCAAGGACAAGCTCATCATCATTCCGCGCGTCTACACCAACAAGCCGCGCACCAAGGGCACCGGCTACAAGGGCCTGCTGCACAACCCCAACCCCGAGGCTCCCGACGACCTGCTCGAGGGCGTCAAGGCCATCCGCCATATGCACCTGCGCGTTATTGAGGAAACGGGCTTCTTCACCGCCGA
This sequence comes from uncultured Collinsella sp., assembly GCA_902494815.1. Classification (GTDB taxonomy): domain Bacteria; phylum Actinomycetota; class Coriobacteriia; order Coriobacteriales; family Coriobacteriaceae; genus Collinsella. Next base: position 2,073 of record CABUVB010000034.1, read on the forward strand.
CGAGATGCTCTACCCGTCCAACTACCAGTACCTCGTCGACCTGCTGAGCTATGTTGCCGTGGGCGCACGCTCGGTCGAGAACCAGGAGCATCGCCTGGTGTCGAGCGGCATTTCGGTACCCGTCGGCATGAAGAATCCCACTGCCGGCTCTACCACCGTTATGCTCAACTCCATTTACGCCGCGCAGGCGCACCAGAGCTTCATCTTCCGCAACTGGGAGGTCGAGTGTGACGGCAACCCGCTCGCGCACGCCGTCATGCGTGGCTACATCGGTCTCGACGGTCGCACCTACCCCAACTATCACTACGAGCACCTCGAGCGCCTGGCCGAGCGCTATACCGAGCACGCCGGCTACGCCAACCCGGCGGCGGTCATCGACTGCAACCACGACAACTCGGGTAAGCGTCCGCTGGAGCAGTATCGCATTTGCAAGGAAGTGCTCGACAGCTGCCGCCGCAACGAGTCCATCTCCAAGCTGGTCAAGGGCTTTATGATCGAGTCCTACCTGGAGGACGGCAACCAGCCGGTCGACGGCGGCGTCTTTGGCAAGTCGATCACCGACCCGTGCCTGGGCTGGGAAAAGACCGACTACCTCATCCACGAGATCGCAGAACGTATTTAGTTACGCGGTCTTACCAAACCGCGTAACCAGTCGACGCTGCAAACGCCCCTAAGCGGCAATCTGACGTTCAATCGTCGGTCGCGTACCGAAGTACGCTTCCCTCCTCTTTCACGTCACCTTGCTCGCTTAGGGGCGTTTTCGCTGACCTATGCTCAACCTACGATAATTCCGAGCTGAACGAGTTACTCGCTGTAGCGAGTGGCTAGTCGTTGGGGACGTTCTTAAACGACTACCCAGAATGAGAGTGGATAATCTCCCGTTTTTGGCTTGCTTTTCGGGCGAAAGTGGGAGATTATCCACGCTCGTCGAGCGGGCGTCCGATAATCCACTCTCATTCCCTCCTGGAGCCCTCCGCCCCCGAGGATTCGAGGCTCGTCTGCCGAATGGTTGATGCGGCGGCCCTGCGGCCATGCCACACTCATAGATGGCCTGACCCAACTTGGAAGGAGCCTCCATGGGCCTTGACAACGTAACTCTGCGCGCCGCCACGCTCGATGACCTGGATGGTATCGCCGCCATCTACAACCAGCTGTGGTGCAACACGCTGCGCAACCGCGGCGACGTCGAAGCCGCCGATTTCTGTGCGCGTTTCAACATTGCCATGCAGCTGCAGCGCTCCCCTATCGCGCTCGTTGCCGAAGCTGAAGGCCGCATCATCGCTGCTTGCTGCATCGGCATCTTCGAAGACGGCAAACCACGCAAAAACCCGACGTGGAAGCCTTGCTACGACGAGCTATTCGCCCAGGCAACCGAAATGTCAAAAACCGCCGACGCCAAGCTCGAGGGTACACTCTTTGGCGACAGCCGCGAGAAGGCCACAGCCGACCGCTTTGCCGCCACGGGCAACGAGTATGCCCAGGGCCAGCTCAACCTGATCATCATCGTGCCCGAGTGGCAGGGCAAGGGCCTCGGTCGCGCGCTTATTGACCTTGCACGCGCCGAGCTCGCCAAAGCCGGCTGCACCCAGTTTTTCCTGATGAGCGACTGCAACTCCGATTGGCAGTTCTACGAGCACCTCAACATGAAGCGCATCCTCGAGGACCACAGCCAAGACACCGGCGACGGCTTTATCGTCTACATGTACGGCGGCAACACGCAGGATTAGCCCGCCAATAAGGACCAGAACCACCACAAAGGCGCCTGTCCCCTCTGTGGTGGTTCTGGAGCGCTATGCAGCGGGATGCTAGACTTGCGGCTAGCACATTTGCACCAAAATACGGGGCGCATGCAGGAGAGGAGATGTCATGGCACCGATTGAGCCACTCAAAAAAATCGTCGCTCCCGCCGCCAGGATCATCGTCCGCCTGAGCGACTCGCTTACCTACGACGATGTCCCCTGTGCCGCTAAGGCACGTTCGGACAGTCGTCCCTACCTGGGCCACGTCCCCTTCTTTGCGCCCAAGCTTGATTCCGATTCCAAACACCGCGGACAATAATCCAAACTGCGGCAGGCACCGCGCAGGTCGCGGCGTTACTGCTTTGGCGCAACGTAACCTGACCCCCTTGCACCAACGCCGGGATTATCGACACTGCGGCCGCGGCGCGATATGAGGCGCGAAACCTCGCCCAGCAACACTCCGATCACCACGCCCACGAGGATCGGCAACTTTGCCATCTCGGCGGGTGAGCTGTTAAGCGGCACGATTGTCGCAACAATCGAAAGCACGAGCTCTACCACCGGCACCGCAAGCGCTACCGCAAGCACCTTGCCCTCGAAGGGCGCGCGGAACACACGCGGGCGGTCGTCGTATTTACGCAGGCGCCAAAACGCCGGGAACATCGGGATATAGCTCATGAGCAGAAAGACGACGTTCATCGAGAAGAAGACCCAAAAGACGTCGGAACCTTCGCCCAGAGGAATCTGAAGTAGCAGCACCAAGCTGGCAAAACAACCGTTAATGAGTGCCGAGCCGTTGGGCATGCCGGTCTTTTTGGACACCAACGCAAAGGGACGCGGCATGTTGCCATGGCGCGCGGCATAGCTCGCCACGTTGTTGACGCCAAAACTCCAGCAGATCATGTTGGCGAACAGCGTCACCAAAAAGGCCATGCCCACAATCATCGTCAGCGGGTGGCTGCGCCCCACCATGGCGGCAACCGCGTCCACAATGCCCGAATCGAGCGAAAGCTGCTCGGTGGGAACCGCAGCCCCAATGCCGATGCCGCAAATGATGTAAATTGCCGCAATGGCAACGCCACCGGCGATAACCGCCTTGGGAATATCGCGCGACGGGTTCTTCATCGTGCTGGCAAAGGTCGCGACCACCTCAAAGCCCATAAAGTTGAATAGGATGATCGAAAGATACGTCAGTGAGTTAGTGTCTCCCAGATTGGGGACAAAGGTCTTGAACGACATGTCGTTGGCAAAGCCGTTATTGCAGGCAAACCAGATGCCGACGATTCCCACCACAGCGGTAATGAGCACCTTGATGACGGCACCGCCGTCCATAACCCAATCGGCCTCGGCCACCGGCCGCATCGCCATGACCGTGACGCCCCACACAAAGGCAAGCTCGATGGCGATTCGGACCCCAAGCGAAAATTCGATACCCCATACAGCATTGATGACACTGGGAAACATGCAGGCGATACTTGCCACCCACAGTGGAAAGTTGACCCAGTAGCACCAGGAGCAGCGGGCGCCCCAACGGTCGCCCAGGCCCAAGCGAACCCAGTCGTACAGGCCGCCCTCGGAATCGAACGCCGTACCCAGCTCGGCCACCACCAGGCCATAGGGAAGCAAAAACGTAATGATGAGGAAGACCCACCAGAAGAACTGCACGTTACCCATGGCAGATGCCGGAGCCGCCGCCTCGATGGTAAAGACAACGCAGATAACCGAGAGGATGACCTCGATCAGGGAGAACTTTTTACCTGCCATGGCACGCTCCCCTCACAGCAAAAAGGATGGCATCTGTACCGAAGGCGCAGCCCAAGGTAGGGTTGCAGGCCGCGTCACCGGTACAGGTGCCATCCCAAAGAGAAGAGAGGATGCAATTGTTGGACCAGCGCTCGCGGAACAGGCGCGTGTAGATGACGATACGCTGGTACATAGATACTCCGATCAAAACGGCCGCGTTTGCGACCGGAAACTTTCGACAATTGGGTACGCGTCTGACCTGAGATATTCAAGCGAACAATTGGCCTAACCCGCAAAAAATCCCAGGCCAGACGCGTACTCAATCAAAGAAAAGGGCACTCCGATGTGGAGGCAACGGAGTGCCCAAAGAAAAACCCATCCGACCAATCAGGTAGCCCCTGTCCGCTTGACCGGCTGGGTTTCTGAGGTGCGGCAGATTCCCGTGAAAGAGGAGCGCCGCGTACTTTGGTACGCAAGCGACGAATGAACGGGAAGGTGCCGTGCCGCGGAAAGCCAGACGATTAAGCGGACGGCTCCTGCTGCGTAATGCAGTGAATATTGCCGCCGCCGAAGACGACCTGCTCGGACTGAACGCCGACGCACTTGTAGACGCCCTCGCCCCAGACCTCGTCGTAGATCTTCTGGAGCGTGTCGACGGCCAGCTGGTCGTTCTCGTCGCCGTACTGCGGGACGATAACGCCGTGGTTGGTCACGAGGTAGTTCATGTAGGAGGCGATCAGCGGCTCGTCGGGAACGCGCGGCTCGGCGTTCTCGTCGGCGTCGATGGTGTCGCAGGAGGCCTGGTCCATGAACAGCGGGTTCACGGGCATGCAGAGCTTGTAGACCTTCATCTTGCGGCCCTTGGCGTCGACGGCGTTGGAGAGGGTCTCGTAGGCGGCGTGGCACTGCTCGTAGAACGGGTACTCGGGATCGTCGGTCCAGATGCAGGCCATGACGCCCGGGGCGATGAACGTGGCGACGTCGTCGATGTGGCCGTTGGTCTCCTCGGGGTCGATGCCCTCCTTGACCCAGATGACCTTCTCGACACCCAGGTAATCCTTGAGGTGCTCGTCCATGTAGGCGCGGAGCTCCTCGCTCCAGGGCTCGAACTTCTTGTGGTACTTGGGCCAGATGGACTCGGGATCCTCTTCCTCCTCGAGCACCGCAGAGCAGGTGCGGCCCGGGGAGAGCAGGCACTGGTCGGTCACGACAAGGGTGCCCTCGCCGTCGACGGTGATGGAGCCGCCCTCGAGGATCATGTCGTCGGGACGGTAGCGGCGGCAGCCGGAGAGCTCGGCCATCTTGAGGGCGATCTGCTCGTCCTTGTCCCACGGGAAATAGAGTCCGTCGACGAGGCCGCCGTAGGCGTTGAAGTGCCAGTGGTTGGCGCGCTTCTCGCCCTTGCCATCGATGACGTAGGTGGCGGCGGTGTCGCGGAACCAGGCGTCGTCGGCGGTCATCTCGATGACGGTGACGTTCTCGTCGTTCTCGAAGACGGCCTTGCAGTTGGCGTAGTCGACCTGGTTGGCGCACATATAGACCGGGGTGAACTCGGCGATGGCGCGGGCGATGGCGGCATACTGCTTCTGGGCCGGCTTGGCGCCGTGGGCCCAGGTGTCGGTGCGGTGGGGCCAGCCCATCCACACGCGATCCTGCGGGGCGAACTCGGCGGGCATAAAGAAGCCGTCGGCCTTGGGGGTGGACTCGGACTCGGTGATCGTACGCATAAGATTTCCTCCAAATCGAACGATCGCTTGCCGCGGGCGGGTTACCCGCAGCCTAAAACCAAGAGATGGTAGGCGCCCGTTCCCCGGCAAAGGTCGGGGCGCCCGGCGCCGGTTTTCACGGAGTCGCACCGGCAAGCGACGACGTAACCAAGTGCGCGGAGACAAAACGCACGAAGGATACGGAAGAGAGATTGGGGTGGCCGGTGGTTACCGGAGCAATAGCTCACACCCACCCCGGGGAATGGTTAGCAAACCTGTCGCTTGGGCACGCCCCCGAAGAGGCTAGAGTGCCCGGAGTCGGGAGCGACAAGCCCGACGAAGCGCACGTTGGTACGCGAGGAGGGTTGGAGCCCCAGAACCGGGTGCTCTAGTTCTCCTCGGCCTCGGCGGCCTCCTCAGCGAGACGCTGAGCTGCCAGCTCGGGAGTGAGGCCCTTGTACTCGGTCTCGCGGCCCCTAGCGGAGACGACGCGGACGACCTCGCCGATGAGCACGAGCACGATGAAGATGACGATCATCGGGACCTTGTCGCCAATTTCGGCGGCGGAGAACGGGATCAGCGTTGCAACGATGGCAAGAACCAGCTCGATGCAGGGGATGGCCAGCATGACCTTCATCATGGCGCCCTTAAACGGGAACGTGAAGATGCGCTCACGGTTCGGGTCGTTCTTACGAAGGTTGAGGAACGCCGGGAACATCGGGATGTAGGTGAGCAGCAGGAAGACGACGGAGGTGCCGAAGAGCATCCAGAAGACACCGTTGGAGATGGCGTCGATGGGAACGAGCTGCAGGCAGAGAACCAGGGAGGCAACGATGGCGTTGACCAGGTTAGCGCCGTTGGGCATATCGTCCTCGGAGATCATCGAGGCGAAGACCTTGGGCATGTTGCCGTGCTCGGCAGCATAGCGAGCGACGGAGTTGACGCCGAAGGACCAGGCAGCCATGTTGGCGAACAGGGTGATCAGGAAGGCGATGCAGATGACCTTAAAGATCATGGAATCGCCCACCATGGTCTGGACTGCGACGATCATGCCGTAGTCGGGGTCGATGGAGTCGGCCGGCACAGCGGCGCCGATGCCAAAGCCAGCGAACAGGTAGATCACGGCGATGGACAGGCCGCCAACGATGATAGCCTTGGGGATATCGCGAGCGGGATCGGCCATATCGTCGGTCATGGTGCAGATGACCTCGAAGCCCATGAAGTTAAAGATGATGATCGACAGATAGCCGAGAGCGTTGGTGTTGGTGAGCTCGGGCAGGAAGGTGGCAGCGGACATGTCGTTCGCAAAACCGTTCTCCATGGCATACCAAATGCCCAGAGCGCCGACGATAACGGCAACGGCGACCTTGATGATGGCGCCACCGTTAAGGACCCACTCGGAGTCAGCCGCCTTGGAGCGGCCCATGAGGTAGACGATCCACACAAAGGCAAGATCGATACCCATCTTGGCGATCAGGTTGAACTCGACGCCAAAGACCATGCCCAGGATGTCGGGGAACATGGTGGCCAGCGAGGCGATCCACAGCGGGTAGTTGACCCAGTAGTAGTACGAAATGCGGGCGCCCCACTTGTCGCCCAGGCCATCGCGCACCCAGTCGTAAATGCCGCCCTCGCCGTCATAGGTGGTGCCGAGCTCGGCGACGACCATGCCATAAGGGAGCAGGAAGGTCAGGATCAGGAAGATCCACCAGAAGAACTGCTGGTTACCAATGGCAGCAGCAGGAGCGGCGGCCTCGCAAACGAAGACGACGCAGATGATGGTCGAAATGACCGTCAAGAAGGAAAGCTTTTTCTTTCCGTCGCTCATGATGAGCTCCTTCGCTCAGTCTTGGACAGATCCGGGGCCTAAGGTATTAAGGCAATTGCTTGGGCCTCGGTGAGCGGGCGACAGGAGACGAGCATCCGCCGCCCGCAAACGTGCTTTTAGAAGCCTTGAGCTTAGAGCTGCTCGAGAGCCTCGAGAGCGGCGTGGAGCTCGGCCTTGGCGGAGTACTCGACACCCTCGTCGTTGAGCGGGGTGCGCTTGCCCAGGGCGGCAAGGAGAGCACGGATGGAGTGCTTGCGGTTCTCGGCCTCGACCCAGCACAGGGAGCGCTCGGGATCGTCCATGACCTCGTCGACGACCTCCTCGTTGCGGGTGGCCGGCAGGCAGTGCATGAACTTGGAGTCTGCGCCGGCGAAGTTCATCATGTCCATGGTGACCTGATACTTGGGATAGAACACGTCCATGTAGTTCTCGCCCGAAACCTCCTCGTCGTACAGGCCATACCACACGTCGGTGTAGATGAAGTCGGCGCCCTTGATGCACTCGATGTCGTCGGAGATGACGACCGAGCCGCCGGAGACCTTGCAGTTCTCCTCGGCGATGGCCATCATCTGCTTACCGAACTCGGCGCGCTCCTCGACGGTGCCGACGTGCAGGCCGCCGTCGGGGATCTGGTGGCCCTTAGGTCCAAACTGGACAAACTTCATGCCGACCTTGGAGGCGATGAACATGAGGGAGACGCAGACCTGGGTGGCGTCGCCGATGAAGGCCAGGGTGCAGTCCTCGATCTTCTTGCCCTCGGGGAGGTTCTCGAGCATGGTCATGAGGTCGCCCATCTCCTGCGTGGGATGGTTGAACTCGGACATGCCGTTGATGACGGGCACAGCGGAGCCCTCGGCGAGGCCGACGACGTCCTTGTGACGGTCAACGCGAGCCATCATGATGTCGAGCAGCGAGCCCATAACGCGAGCGGTGTCGCCCAAGGACTCGTGACCGCCGAGCTGGATGGTGCCAGGGCCATAGAACTGAGCATGACCGCCGAGGTCGGTCATAGCGGTCTCGAAGGAAAGACGGGTGCGGGTGGAGACCTGCTGGAAGATCATGCCAAGGCTCTTGTTGCGGAGCAGGTGCGGATAATAACCGTCAACCTTGATGGCCTTCTTCATTGCCAGGCCAAGATCCTCGATAGCCATGATCTGCTCTTTGGTGAAGTCGTTGGTGTCGATGAAATCCTTAGGCAGTGCCATGTCGATTTCCTTTCCGCCGGTCTTGCCGACTATTACTATGAGGCGCTCGAACATCACGCCTCGTGTTGACAAGACCATCATTCACCCGTATGCAATTTTCACCTAGTTTATTCGGGATTAAAGACCGTTCACGGAGCTACATCCCCTCTAAACCAATATAAACCCGCAGGCAGCTGGCTTGTAGGGGGTTTACCGTCTGGAACCGCGAACGGTATACGGCTATGCTGTATCTCGGTGTTTAATCCGCAATGGAACGACCGGCGGAGGCGTGTATACCGGGGGGGGACATAGCGGGCTCCATAAGAGATCAAATGAGACAGGACGGTGACATATGGACACGCTCATGTTCTTCTATACCCTAGCGATACTCGTAATCTGTATTGTGACGGCAGTGCTTTCGCTTGCCGCCTACGCCTCGTCTCGTCGACAGTTCTTTATCTATGGCAGCGGCGTTTTTATTTGCTATGCCATCGAGATGACCGAGATCTTCTTTTTTGAATACACGTTGCAAAACCGAAGTTTTCCGGCCAATGACTATTACTCAATTACCATGCCTGTAATGCGGACCCTTGTGGCGACCGCTTCACAGGCTTTTATTTGGGCCATTGCCATGGACTTACTTGATAAGCATTCTAAGAAGTTGTTCGCCATCCCCGTTTTAACGTTTTTGCTGTGCGAGTCGCTGATTATCGTCGCTGTCCCCTCCGGCCCCATGCATCAGTGGCTCTACTACACGATGCGTCAGGTATTCCTTGTCTTTATGGGACTGTATATCTTTTGGACGGCTCATAAGAGTACAAAGGTTGAGCTGAAGACACGCGTTAACAACCAACGAAAGCACCTGATTATCGGCGCTATTCTGGTCGGTTGCATCGTTGCCGAGGATTTCTACAACATCCTTGTCGTCCCCATGAGTCTGGCGCCCTCTTGGCTGCAGCTATATCTGTCCGAGCGCAACTTTAGCGAAAACGTCTTTGCGTGCTACTTTGCGATTCTGCTGATCATCTACTCCTACAACGTGCTTTCAATCCGCATGCAGGAGGCGCCCGAGGAAAAGAACGTCAGCGATCTTGATCGGCACATAGAAGAGCAGATGCCCTTCTATCGCAACGCCTACAAGCTCTCCAACCGCGAGACCGAAGTCATGCGTCTGGTTGTGCTGGGCAAGTCGAACCAAGAGATTGCTGACGAGCTATTCCTTGCCGTGGGCACTGTCAAGACCCACATCCACAACATCCTGGTCAAAACCGAGCAGCAAAACCGCACCACGCTCATCCTCCACTTCTGGAAGCGTTAGCCTGCCAAAAAGGGACAGGTTTATTTTGGCAGGTTTTATCTGGGCAAACGCCAACCGCCGCAAGGGAGCTGCTTTCCCTCGCGGCGGTTTTCTAGCAGAAAAAACCAAGTGAGTAGGCTTTTTGCAGGAGGCCAAGCACGCCCCAAAACGCCACAGCCCTGACCTGCTGTTTTATTGGGCGCCACCCGCGATGTGCTCGACAGATCCAAAAAAGTCTACTCACTTGGTCTTGAGACTCATCAGTCAGGCAAAAAAACGCCGCGAAGGGGGGCTAGACTCCCTTCGCAGCGGTTGTTCGCACTGGTTTTGCGACGATTTTGCCCGCTTGTTACTCGCTGTGGCGGGTGGCGATGGCGGCTCGCACTATGCCGGTGCTCATGAGGTACGTTACCAAGAAGTAGCCGCCGTAGGATGCCAAGAAGATCGCGCAGGTGAGGCCCACGGTGCCGCCGATGCTCATATGACCGAACGTGCTCACCAGGTCGATAATCACCTTGAGTGCCACAAAGGAGTGCGCCAGGCCCACTGCCAGCGGGAACAGGAAGAATACCGCTTGCTGTGCCATCACCGAATGGCGAATCTGGCGGTCGTCACAGCCAATCTGCGCCAGCACACGATAGCTGCGGCTGCCGTCGGCCACGTTGGAGAGCTGCTGGATCGACAGAATCGCCGCGCATGCAACGACCAATACAAAGCCGATGTAGATGGCTAGGTAGCTAATAAGACCGTTCATTTGCGCTGCTTGCGCGTACATCTCGGAGCGTGTGATGAAGGTTCCCCACGACCCCGGCTCCTTGCCGTCAACGAGCAGATTGTCGAGCACAGTGTATTTAATACTCTCGTCTGCCTCGGTCGTATCCATCCCCTGTTTGTAGTTAACGAGCAGACTACTGGAATACGGCTGCAGATTAAGTTGGGACAACAGCTCGTCGGCAACGACGACGGTACCCCCATTACTGCCCATCGCCGAGTTGGCGATGGCCGCCGTATCTTCGTCCGACTTATCGGTTGCGGGCTTGAGCGTATGCCCGCCCAAGGTAAGGGTATGGCCGCCAGCCATATACTTGGTGTACAGGTCGACCAGCTCGCCGCCCATATCACACGTGAGCAGATACTGGTCGTGACCGATGTGCACCGGCTCCTTGCCCATCATCTGGCGCAGTTTGTTGTACTGACTTGCCGGCGTCACATACAGACCCATCGCATCGGCATTGCTACCCCCGAACGCCTTGGGAAGCTTTTCGCCCATGATCTTGCACATCTCACTTGGGGTCACCGAAGGATTCGAGCCGCCAACTGGGTAACTCAGATATGAATCGATCTGCACATGCTCACCGGCAACATCGGCGATATTGACCTTCTTGCCGGTCTCGTCGTTGTTGCCCGCCGACTTGCCCTTACCGTGCCATGCGGGGTACAAATCGACCGTACTATCGGCCAGCACCATGCGATCGGCTTCAGACGGATTGACATACTCTTTGTAGTAGTCGAGCGTATCGGGCGTGTAATAGGCATACGTCTGAGACACGTCAACAGGGTTATAGCGCTCCAGGTTTTCGTTCATCACGTTGGCAATCGACATACCGCACGTCACCGAGGTGATGGCCAAAAACAGGAGCATCGCGATGACGCCCATCGAAAAGCACACCGTGTTGACCTTGGCCGCAAGCTGGCGCACGGTAAACATGTTGAGGCCGCGCCAATACACGCCGCGCAGGCTCTGCAGCAGCTTGATGAGCATGCCCGAGAGTCCCCAGAACAGGGCAAAGGTGCCCACGGTAACCATAGCGGTCGTAATACCAAACTGGTTCA
>CABUVB010000035.1 GCA_902494815.1 uncultured Collinsella sp.
AGCGGCTGGAACAGGCTCATGCAGTTGACGAAAATCGTGTAGCACGTGGCCATGATCACGAAGCCGGAGGCCACCACGAGCCAGCCGGGGAAGAACTTACGCTGCTGGGGCATACTGCTCCTTATTTAACAAACGAATAGCCTGCGCCGGGCGCCGGTAGTGCCCAAGATTGCCTTGAAAGACAAGGGCATAGGCCTTACGGCCATGCCCGCAGGCTTGAAAGGCAAGGTTGGATGCTACCGGTGGTCGGCGATATAGCCCAAAGCGACGGCGGTATAGGCCGCGGCACCGAGCGGCAGCTCGGCATCGTTAAAACGTGCCTTGGGATGGTGCTGGGCAAAGTGTTCGTCCGTGTCGGTTACGGCCGCGCCCACGGTAAAGTACGCACTCGGAATCTCGCTCGAGATAAGCGCGAAGTCCTCACTCGCCATGGCATGGAAAAGCGGCAAGAAAGCCGTCTTGGGCAGCACTGCGCCCACGTAGCCAAGCGACGCCTGAGTCATATCGCTGTCGAGTACAAGCGGCGGAACATCCGAAAGCGTCTCGATGGTCGCCGGCGTACGATAGGTCGTAGCAACGCCGTTAACGACCTCCGCGATGCGGGTCTTGAGGTGCTCCATGAGCTCAACATCGAAGCCGCGCAGCGTTCCCTCGAGCACGCAGGTGTCGGGGATGACGTTGGCCGCCAAGCCGCCAGCAAACTTACCAACGGTAAGTGCGACTTCCTTGGCCGCCGGCACCTCGCGGGCGATAAGCTCCTGGAGCGCCAGGTGCACATGGACGCCGGCCGTGATGGGGTCGATGCAGATCTCGGGGCTCGAGCCATGGCCGCCCTTGCCCTGCAGTGTGATGCGGAAACCGTACACGCCCGAAAGCGCCGGGCTCCCGTAGAGCACCAGGCCAAGCGGCGACTGGCTGTTGACATGCATGGCAAAGGCCGCCTGAGGGCGCGGGTTCTCGAGCAAGCCGTCGGCGATGGCAGCGCGTGCTCCCTCAAAGGTCTCCTCGCCCGGCTGGAACAGCAACTTGACGGTAGCGTTGGCCTCCACAAGCTCGGCCTCGCGGGCCTTGAGCAGGCGCGCCGCACCAAGCAGGGCCGTCGCGTGCATATCGTGACCGCAAGCATGCATGCAGCCATTGGTGGATGCAAAGGGCTCGCCGGATTCCTCGACAACGGGAAGGGCATCCATATCGCCTCGGAGCATGACGACCGTTCCGGCCTGCTCGTCCTTGCACGTGCCATTGCCCTGAGCGGCCGCACCGGCACCGATCAGGCCAACGACGCAGGAACCGTCGACTAGCGTGGTATGGGGGATGTCCATCTCGTCCAGACGTGCCTGGATATAGGCAGACGTCTGCGGAAGATTGTTACCCAGCTCGGGCATCTGGTGTAGATCGTGTCGCCATGCAGCGAGCTCGTCTGCAAAAGCCTGAGCTTCTGCGACAAGACCGTCACCGATAGCGGCCTGCGCCGCCGCGGTGGCCTGGGGCGCTGGTTGCGGTTGAAAATCGGACAGAGCTGATGCCATAGAAGCCCTCCAGTAACGTTTTTGCAGCACGCACTTTGATAGCGTAAAGTGCAAGGTACAACTGTAAGGGCATGACATAAAAATGCCGCCCTGGGAGGGCGGCGCAACAAGTTGTTTACAATTGCGGGTGTAATTTTCGGCGCAAGAAATCGAAATGCGTCTCGCTCAAGATAATCGAAAGAAAGATGAGCGCGAAGCCGGCGAGCAGGCGCGAGGTGAGCGCCTCCCCCATCAGCAGCACCGAGAACAGCACGCCCGAAGGCGACTCCATCGAAAGGAGCAGTGAGCCCGTCGAGGCCGAGACATGCGCCAGGCCGACGTTTTGGATGAGCAGAGCCGCGCATGTGCAACCAACCGAGAGAAACGCCATCGCGCTGATAAAGCTCGGCGTCCACACGGACAGAGGCGCTTGGGTCTCGAATAGCAGCGACGTTGCCAGGCTCAGCACGCCGTTGCCCACAAACATCCAAAACGTGATGACGTTGATGTCCATTTTGCGACCGTACTTGGCAGTCACCGCCATCTGGATGGCGAAAAAGACCGCACCCGCCAGCGTAATGACATCACCGATGTTGAATTCAACGCTATCGAGCGCCACCAAGCCAATGCCCGCCAAGCACAGCAGCGCCGCGCCCAGGTTATAGCGGGTGAGTTTTTCGCCGCTCAGAAAATAGCTCGCGAACGGCACAACGATGCAATACGTGCCCGTCAAAAAAGCATTCTTGCCCGCCGTGGTGTGCGCCAGACCGACTGTCTGCAGGGCGTAGGCGGCCCACATAAGTGCGCCCATGCCAAGTCCGACGATAAGGTTGCGGGCGTTGAGGTGCGCGATGATGCGCTTGTGGAAGATGAAAAACATGACCAACGCCGCAGGCAGAAAGCGCACGTAGAGCAGTTCGAACACCGGAATGGTGTCGAGCGCGTCCTTCATGGTCGTAAAGGAGTAGCCCCAGACGACTGCCACCGAAAGCAGCAGGACTTTCCAGAACAGCGGCGAGCGAGCGCCGGCGCCGCGGGAGGTGCCGCCCGCGCCCAGGTCCTCGCGAGCAACAGGGCTATCGGGCATCATTTCGATATTGTCAGTGGCATGCTGGGCCATAGGGCATCCTCGCGCTCAATCTGGGCGTGGTGTCCGCACGCGCATGGCTGCGTGCCGCCTCATGGTCAAATAAAAGCAGGGCGCACCGGACCCCCGGCACGCCCCGCTACTGTAGCAACAACCAAGCAGCCCGTGCAATTCACTACGCTAAAGCATCGGGTTGGAAGATCTCGATGTTCCGACGGCGTTTACGTTGCTGAACTAAATCAATTTGGTTGACTCCAGTTTTTCGATGATCCAGTCGTTGGCTTTGATGACCGGGCGGCGGAAGACGACGCCCAGTGCCAGCGACGGAATCAGATAGCTCGCCAGAATGCCTAGCTCAATCCAGTACTCCATGTGGTACGCACCGGCCATGGCGGCATGCATGGCGTTGATGCCGTGGGTGAACGGCAGGAACGGATAGATCGCCTGGAACACGGGGCCGGTCATCTCGATGGGGAACGTGCCGCCCGAACCGCCGACCTGCATGACCAACAGCACGACTGCGAGCGCCTTGCCGATATCGCCAAACGAAACCGTAAGCGTGTAGACGATATTGGAGAACACGAGACTCGCGACCCAGCCCGCTAGCACAAACTGCAGCGGGTTGTCGCACTGAATGCCAAAGAACAGAATGTCGCCCGCGCACACGAGCGTTGCCTGCAGCAGAGCCAAACCGCCAAAGAACAGGTAACGACCCAGATAGATCTCGTGCAGGCGCACGGGGATGAGCTCGTTGATAAGCTCATCGTCAACCGAGACCTTCATCATGGCCGCCAGCACAATCGAGCCCACCCAGAGCGACAGAATCGTGTAGAACGGTGCCATGGCCGAACCGTAGTTGCTGATCGGATAGACCGGCTTGCGATCGAGCGCGACGGGGCCGGAAAGCGACACGGCCAGGCCCTCGGGATCATTGCCGATCATCGTCTTGATCGTAGCGAGGTCATCCGACATCAAGGCGCCGTCGAGCTCGTCCTTAAACGCACTGATCTTGTCCGACGCCTCGCCCAGCTGATCAGAAGCCTTGTTGACCAGCTTTGCAGCTTTGGAGAGGCCCTTTGCCAGCGAACCGGATGCGTCGGTCAGGCCAGCAACAGCACTATCCAGATCGTTCGAAATACCGTTCAGCGAATCCAAAACGCCCGAGATGGTCTTCTTGAGCTCCTTTGCCTTGGCCGAAAACGTAGAGTCGTAGTCAGTCTTGGCGCCCGAGATACCAGCCTTGGCATCGGCGATGGCCTGATCGACCTCGGCACGCGAGTTGTTGACCTCGGCCATGCTATCGGAGAGAGACTTCGCGGTGGCCGCCAGATCCTTGGCATTGTTGCGGTACTCAACGGCGATTCTGCCCAGCGACGTCGCGGCGGACTTGAGGCCGTCCTTCAAATTCTCATCGCTCACCTGGTCGGCAAGGCTGCGGAGCTGATCGGCCATCGCATCGATATCCTTGGCGCGCGCATTGAGGGCCGCAGCGGCATCGTTGAGTTGGGACACCGTAAGGTCCACATGCTGGTTTGCGGTGTCGAACGCCTTCGCGAGCTCGGCAGACACATTGTCGAACGAACCCGCACTTCCATCGATTGCGGCATCGATGGCATCGTTTGCCGCCTTAAGCGCTTCTCTGGAATCATCGATGCCGCTTTTGGCATGTTCCATGAGCTGCTTTGTCGACTCATCGACGGCACCGGTCTGCTTGAGCATGCCGCTCGCCGACGTCAGCGAATCGGACGTGGAGCTCAAAATGCCCGCCAGCGACGAAGCATTTGCCTGAACGTCTCGCAGGTCCTCAATCGAATCGCCGAGCGTCGAGGACAGGTTGGCGATAAAGTTGCTGACCTGGTCGGTGCTCATGTAATCGAGCAGGCTGGACACCGTCTTAAGACCGATGCTCGTAATGGTCTCGGTAAAAGTTTCGTTAACCTGGCTTTGAACGGCGCTCGAACCCTTCTCGGTCACGATCTGCGCGATGGCGTTGGCCTTCTGGTTCTCGTAAAACTCGATATCAGCGTGTTTCACGTCGGTCGAGAAAAGCGTCATCATGTCAGCGCTAAACGTTTTGGGGATAACGACGGCAGCAT
This sequence comes from uncultured Collinsella sp., assembly GCA_902494815.1. Classification (GTDB taxonomy): domain Bacteria; phylum Actinomycetota; class Coriobacteriia; order Coriobacteriales; family Coriobacteriaceae; genus Collinsella. The sequence goes on from CABUVB010000035.1 coordinate 4,692, forward strand.
AGTACGCGCCCGACTTAACGCCCTCGATAGCCTTTTCGCGATTGTTGAGCACAACCCAATCGAAGCTCTCGTTGCCGCGCAGGGTGGCGGTCACGTTTTCGCCCACGTTAACCTCGACGGGGATCAAATCGCTCTCGTAACCCTCATCGGTGTTGACCACGGCGATCTTAAGATTGCCGGTGTTGCCGTACGGATCCCAGCTGCCGGCGATGTTAAACCACGCGTACAGACACGGTACGATAATGAGGCCCATCACGACAACCAAGCCGATCACGGAGCGAGACACGTTTTGGACATCGTGCTTAAACAGATGCAGGATGTTCTTCATTTATGCCTCACCTCCTTTGGAGTGCTTGCCAAGCGCGGTGGTATCTCCATCATTTGTGGCTGTGCTGTCGCTGCCCTGAGATTTATGGTGCGAGCCGATATGCGGCAAGCGGCCCGTGGACTGATCGCCGCCCTTGGCACCACGCTCGCTGGCGTTGAGGCCAAACATGTGGCGGGCGGCAGGAATGGCGGCCGTGTGTTCGCGCATCTCGCGACGCAGGTCCTCATCCGAAAGCGCCGAGATGCGCATCTGGGTATTGAGGCTCGCTCGGATATATTCGATATTGATAAGCCAGCCGCAGATGGCAATAACCGAGATGATCCAAATGACAAGCAGGATGATCTTGCCGTTATTGTCGATATCGAGAACCGTCGACAGGACAAAGAGCAGGACCTGAACGCCCACCACGGCGGCAAAACCGCCCTTGATGTAGTACGGGTAGCGATGTTCAAAGGCGACCGCATGATCGAGCAGTTCGCGACGGTACGAATCGGAATCGAGCATGACGCGCATGGCCGTGCGCAGCGAGTAGCGCTGGCGCGGCAGGTCGTTGGACTCGCAAATCATCATACCGGTCGTGGAGAGCTGTTTATCAAAGAGCAGGTTAAGGTTGAGCAGCAGCGGACGCATCTGCAGGCCGATAAAGAGCGCCACGATCAAGAACACGCCCAGAATGCACAGGTTAAACAGGTAGTTGAACGAATACATGCCGCCGACCGTCTCGCGCAGCAGATTGATGCCGTAGGTAAAGGGCAGCAGCGGGTGCAGCCACTGGAAGAAGCCGGGCATCATCTCGATGGGGTACATGCCCGACGAACCCGGGATCTGCACGATGACGAGAATGACGCCGATAGCCTTGCCGATATGCTTAAACGTGGTGGACAGCGCATAGATGATATTGACGTAGGTGAACGAAATGGCGATGCCGCCCAGCACGAACAGCAGCGGGCTGACGCACTGCACGCCAATCACCAGATCGCCTACCGTAACGATGATGGCCTGCAACGCGCCCAGGATCACCATGAGCAACCAGCGGCCAAAGTAGCCTTGGCGCGCCGTAAAGCTGCCAACACCTTCACGGTCGACCTCGAGCTTGTAAATGGCGATGAGCACATAGCCGCCCACCCAAAGCGCCAGATTGGTGTAGAAGGGAGCGATGCCCGAGCCAAAGCTCTTGACCGGATAGATCGACTTGGACGTCAGCTCGACCGGAGAGGCCATGAAATCTGCCACGTCATTGACATCGACGCCCATCAGATCGGCCAGCTCGCCCATGGACTCGGAGGTCTGCAGCGCCGCGATGTCATTGGCGGCGGTTGCAAGCTTGTCCTGGACCTTGGCAAGCGAGGAATCGGTCTGGGACAGCGTGGTCTTGGCCTGGCCGAGCGTAGCGCTAAGCTGCGCCAACGTGCCGCGCGCATTTGCAAGTGTAGGTGTCATACCCGAGACGATACCGGTCAGGTCGCCCGAAACGGCAGCAAAAGAGTCGAGCGCGCTCGAGGCCTTCGGCAGCGCGTTTTGGCCCAAGTCCGTCTGGGCTTGGCCAAGGTTGGTCGCACCGGTATGAATTGCGTTATTGATAGCGTCACTGGCACCCGAAACAGCCGCTGCGTCATTCGCCATGGCGCTCGACTGCGCGGACAGACCGTCCTTGATGCTCTGAAGCTTTTCATTCTGCTCTCGAAGCAAATCGATGGTCGATACAATGCGCGCGTCAATTTCCTCGGAACCTGTCGACGTGTCATTGGCGAGAATCTCCAAGTGCCCGATAACGGCCTTATTGTGGTCGATCGTCGCTTGAAGAGACTCGAGCGAGTTGTCGATACGGGTGGTCGTAGATGTGACCGCGCCCGTCAGCTTGCCGATGGCAGCGTTCGCAGAGGCCGACGTCTTGGTGAGCGCAAGGCTGCCTTCCGAGAGCGCCTTGGAGAGCGAGGTGATGGAGTTGCCCGCCGTGGTGCGAGCTTCGCTCAGCAGGTCGTTGCCCTGGGAGATCGCCTGCGTCAGCGACGGTGCCTGGCCTTGCAAGCCGGCAAGTGCCGCATCAGCCGAGGCGATAGCGCCACTCGTCTTATCGATGGCGGCATTCATATCGCCAATCGAATCGCGCACCTCGCCCAAGGTATCGGATGCCTCGGAGACAGAACTTGCCAGCGAGTCCTGAGTCTGGGTTGCCTTGTCCCTTAAATCGACACCGGCATCCTTGGCGATACCGGCAACAGTCTTGCCTACCGTAGAGACAAATTCCGAGTTGATCTGCTCCTCGATGGTGTTTGCACCGGTATCGGTAACCTTGGGCGCAATGGCGCTCTTCTTCTCATTGACGTAGTACGTGAGCTTGGGCTGATGGTAGTTGCCGTCGAGCATCGAAACCAGGTTATCCGAGAAGTTCTTGGGAATCACGATAGCGGCATAGTACTCGCCGCTCTCGACGCCCTCCTTGGCATCGGCCGTCGAGTCGACGAACGTCCAGCCCAACTGATGATTCTCCTTGAGCTGGTCGACCACTTTGTCGCCAGCGTTGAGCTCACCCACCAAGTCGTTTTGGGTGCCTCGATCGTTGTTGGCGATAGCAATCTTGATGCCTTGGGTGTTTCCATACGGATCCCAGTTTGCCACGATGTTATACCAGGCATACAGCGAGGGAATAACGCACACGCCTAGGGTAACCACCAGGGCGACGGGGTTCACAAGCAGTCGCTTAATGTCGCGCTTAAATATCGCAAAGGAGACCTTTGCATTGGATAGTTTGCTGCCGAGACTCACGCTTGGACCATCCATCCTGTCGTTGAATCGAATCGTACTATCGATAACCATTGTACGTAAGCGCTTTAGCGTCTCAGAGCACAATGGTATTGAGTTTTGCGGGTAGCAATATACTACGAAGATGAGTTAACGTACAGATGTACAGTATCCTAAATTTCAGCAGGTCACAAAACCACAACCCGCACAAATTAGCAATTCAAATAGTCATCGGGGACGTTCTTAAATGACTAGTCAAACAAGAACGTCCCCAATGACTACTTAGGACCACGGCAACGTCGATGTTTTGGCAATGCCAGCGAGCGGGCGCCAGAGCGAACAAATTGGCATGAAAAGAGGACGGCATAGACCTTCTGGTCATGCCGTCCTCTTTGAATGACAAGTTGTCGCTCTGGCGCCCGCGCAGCGTCGACTGGTCCGCCGTTCGTTAGAACGGCGGAACTGAGGGCAGCGTCGAGCCGCTACGCGGTTCGTAGAACCGCGTAACTACCTAACTACATCAAGTTGCAAACAGATGCCGCGAAGGCAACGGGGTCCTCGGGGAGGATGCCCTCGACCAGCAGAGCCTGGTCATAGAGCAGACCGGAGTATTGCTTGATCTTGTCGGTGTCGCCTGCCTTCTGAGCAGCGACGAGCTTGGCAAAGACCGGGTGCTTGGCGTTGAGCTCGAGCACGCGCTGACTCTTGGGCATGCCGTCGGGCGCGCCCTCGGGTCCCTTCTGGAGCACCTTCTCCATCTCGAGCGAAAGTGGGCCCTCGGTGGTGATGCAAGCGGGGGCATCGGTCAGGCGCGCGGAGACGGCAACTTTCTCGACCTTGTCACCGAGCGCCTCCTTCATAGCGCTGAAGAGGTCCTCGTTTTCCTTGGTGGCGTCCTCGGCCTCCTTTTTCTCGTCCTCGGTCGCCAGGTCAAGATCACCGGTCGCGACGTTCTTGAGCTCCAGATGACGATCCTCGACCTCGGGCTCGGCACCGTCGGCCACAGCCTTCTCGGCAGCCTCGCGGGCAGCATCGTCCTCGTAGATCTTGGGCATATCGGCGGCAACGTACTCACGCATAGCCTGGAACGTGAACTCATCCACATCCTGCGTCAGCAGCAGCACGTCATAGCCGCGGTCGAGCACGCCCTTTACCACGGGCATCTTGGCCAAGCGCTCGCGCGAGTCGCCGGCGGCGTAGTAGATGGCCTTCTGATCCTCGGGCATGCCCTTGGCATACTCGGCCAGGGTAATCATCTTCTGTTCCTTGGCAGACCAGAACAGCAACAGGTCGGCGAGCTCATCGGCCTTCATGCCATAGCTCGAGTAGATGCCGTACTTAAGACCGCGGCCAAAGTTCTCAAAGAACTTCTCGTAGGCCTCGCGGTCGTTGTCACGCATATCCTCAAGGTCGGCGGTAATCTTCTTTTCCACACGCTTGGCGATGGCCTTGAGCTGACGGTTCTGCTGCAGCGTCTCGCGCGAGATGTTGAGCGACACGTCGGCGGAATCCACGACGCCGCGGACAAAGTTGTAGTAGTCGGGCAGCAGGTCGTCGCACTTCTCCATGATCAGGACGTTGGAGCTGTAGAGCGCCAGACCCTTCTCGTAGTCCTTGCTGTACAGATCGAACGGCGCGCGTCCCGGCACAAACAGCAGGGCGTCATACTCGAGCGTGCCCTCGGCGTGGAAGCTGATGGTGCGCGCAGGATCGTCAAAGTCGTGGAACGTGGACTTGTAGAACTCGTCGTAGTCCTTCTGCTCGACATCGGAGCTGCGCTTCTTCCAGATCGGCGTCATGGAATTGACGGTCTCGAGCTCCTGGTAGTCCTCGTACTCGGGCTTGTAATCGTCGCCGGCGTCCTCGGGCTTGGGTTTCTGGCGGCTCTTGGACACCATCATCTGAATCGGGTAACGCACATAGTTGCTGTACTGCTGAATCAGGCTCTTGAGGCCCCACTCGGTCAGGAAGCGATCGTAGGTCTCGGCCTCGCCGTCGGCGTCGAGCTTCTCGTTCTCACGCAGCGTCAGGATGACATCGGTGCCGTGCTCGGCGCGCTCGCCATCTTCGATGGTGTAACCCTCAAGACCATCAGACTCCCACACGTGAGCGGTGTCCTCGCCATAGGCGCGGCTGACGACCTTCACGTGGCTGGCGACCATAAAAGCCGAGTAGAAGCCCACGCCAAACTGGCCGATGATGTCGACATCCGAACCCTGCTGCTCGGCGTTCTCGGTCTTAAACTCCTCGGAGCCGGAATGGGCGATGGTGCCCAGATTGCGCTCGAGCTCCTCGGCGGTCATGCCAATGCCGTTATCCGAGATGGTAATGGTGCGGGCGTCTTTATCAAAGGAGACGCGAATGGCCAGGTCGCCCTGGTCGATCTTGACGCTCGGATCCTGCAGGCTCTTAAAGTTGAGCTTGTCGACGGCGTCGCTCGCGTTAGAGATAAGCTCGCGCAGGAAGATTTCCTTATTGGTGTAGATGGAGTTGATCATAAGGTCGAGCAGTTTTTTGCTCTCGGTCTTAAATTGACGCATGTGCAGTCCTTTCGCGCTACCCCTGCCCGCAAAAACGGCCCGGTTGCCCGAGCCGCATTGCAGACCTGCTATGTTCAGACTTAGATTTTATAACCCATTAGCGCGCATATATACATACGGAATCGAAAAACTGTATGTTGGAACACCCATGCGTCGATTGCCAAGGAGTATCCCCAACTGCCAGCAGAAAAGGAACGTCCCTATCTGTCGCCCATGCGCTTGGCCATCCAGGCATGAGGCTGGCCTTCGTCTTCGTAGTCCACCGGCGCGATCTGCGTGTAGCCCGCCTTGACGTAGAGCGGCAGCACGTACTCCTGTGCATGCAACTTTATGAGCTTGGCGCCGGCATCGCGTGCAGCAGCTTCGCTGGCTTCGATAATCTTGCTTGCCAGACCGCGACGGCGCATGGTGGACAGCACGGCGACGCGCCCCATAATGTAGGTCTCCCCCGCCGCAACGCCTTCGTCCATGTCGCATGCCGGCGGCACCAGGGCTTCCGCATCTGCCGCGCGCTCCAACTCCTCGGGAAACACGCGCGAGCAGCCGGCGAGTTGACCATCCGCGTACAGCGTCACATGAATGCAGTCAGAAGCCTCATCGATCTGGTCGAACTCGATTTCGTAACCCTGTTCGTCCACAAAGACGGCGCGGCGCACCAACGCCGCGTCATCAAAGCATCCCGTCTTAAGTTGGATATCCATGGCTGCCCTTTCATTCAATGCGAACGTTAGGGACAGATTTTAGCGAAAATGAGCTCCGCGCACGCTAAACTTCGCGCGAGCCTTCGCCAGGCAATCGTAATGACCCACGTTATGGGCATCGCTCGCGATGAAGCTGTACAGGTTCTGATCGAACAGACGCTGTGCCGGCTTTTTCTCGCGACCAAAGCGACCGCCGGCAATAAAGTCCGCCGAAGCCTGCAGCTTGCAGCCCATATCGACCAGGCGCTCCGCCACGCTTACATCCTTTTGAACCGCACGATAGCGCTCAGGATGAGCGATGATCACCTGGTAGCCACGGCACTGCAAATCGTAAATCGTGTTCTCGTACTCTCTAAACGCATACGCATCGGCATGCGTCGAAAGCTCGAGCAGAAACTCGTTGGTTCCATCAAAATGCAAGTGCTCCGCGGCATCGATACCAAGCTCAACGAGCTTTCGATGGTTGACCTCGAAGCCCATCTGGAGCGGAAAACCGTCAGCGTTATCACGCAGCAGCTCAAAGGCATCCCACATCTTGTCGTAATCAAAATAGGGATCACGGCAGTGAGGAGTGCAAACGATCCTGGTTACACCGGCCCGCTTGGCAGCCTCGAGCATCGCCAAGCTCTCATCAAGATCGGCGGCGCCGTCGTCTACACCCGGCAAGATATGGCAATGAATGTCACGCATAGGTCAGCCTTAATCAACTAAACGTTTGCTCGGTTGGTGAAGATGCCCTTTTTGGAAGCGCCCTGATCGTCGGAGCCCTTCTTAACCTTCTTACCGTCCTTGGTATAGTAAGAATAGTAGTACTCGCTGGTCTCGGTCTCACAGTAATTCATGACGGTACCGATGAGCTTGACCTTTTCGGACTTCTTAAGCTGACCGATGGCGTTGAGCGCCTCCTCGCGCTTGGTGAAGTCCTCGCGCACCACGAACAGCGTGCCGTCGGTCAGACTTGCGATCTCGGCAGCATCGATGAAGGTGCCGACCGGGGGAGCATCAAAGATGACGTACTGGAACTTGGCAGACAGTGCCTTTACCAGCTTGGCAAAGCGGTGAGAGACGATGATGTCGGCAGGATTGGGAATATGCGGCTCGGCATCGAGGAAGTAGAAGTTCTTCTGACCCGTCTCGACAATCGCCTGGTCAATGGAGATCTGCTCGGAAAGAACCGCATAGAGTCCGCCGCGCGAACGAACGCCGAGCATATCGGAAAGAGACCTGCGGCGCATATCGGCCTCGACCAGGAGCACGGACTTGCCGCTCGTGGCGATTGCCTGAGCAAGGTTAATGGAAACCGTAGACTTGCCCTCGTTGGGAATCGAGGAGGTAACGGTGATGGTGCGAATGGGGTCGTCCACGCTCGCAAAGCGGATGTTGGCCAGAAGGGTCTTGGCGGCATTCTGTACAACGAGCTTATCGGTGTTCTTTGCCTTAGCCATGCCTATTTACCACCTTTCATAGCCGGAATTCGGCCAACAACGGGAATGCCCAGGAGCTCTTCTGCCTCTTCGGCACCGCGGATGCGGGTGTTGAGCATGTCTGCCAAAACGACATAGGCAACTGCGATAAAGATGCCCGCGAGGAACGCGACAGCAACGTACAGCATACGCTTGGGACCGCTGGGGGCTTCGGGGGTCTTAGCCTCGTCGATAACGTTGATGCTCTGGGCAGCGCCGACGTTCTGAGCGACCGTACTCACCGAGCTGGCCATGGCCTTTGCGACCTTAGCCGTCTCCTTGGCATCGGTGCCGGTAACCGAAAGCGTAATGACACGCGTGGTGGTCTCGGAGGAAACAGACACCTTGTAGTCATCCAGGTCAGCAAGGCCCAGCTCATTGGCAGCACCGCTCTTAACGCTATCGCTATCCAGCAGCGTGGCGATATCGTTGGAAAGCATCTGACTCGCCGAGAGATCGTTGTAGCTCATCTGACCGCTATCGTCGGTCTTGGCGAGAATGTACATGCTCGTCGTCGCGGTGTA
>CABUVB010000036.1 GCA_902494815.1 uncultured Collinsella sp.
AACCCCCCCCCCCTTAAAACCACACCGCCCCCCCCCCCCTTACTGCGCGGCCGGGCGCCCTTACAGGGGGACGCGATTAAGCGGTGAAGGGGTGAATCGTCACGCCCTTGACCACGCGGTTGACCGTGCCGGTGGGGCTCGGCGTATCGGGCGTGTTGCCCACGCGCACGGAGTTGAGCAGGCTGATTGCCTGGGCAAACATCACGAACGGCAGAGCAAGGTAACCCTCGGGGAGTGCCTCATAGCCCTTAAAGGTGAAGGACTCACCCTCGTAGACAGTAGCGCCATCCTGCTGAACGGCAACGGTGCGCTGAGCAATATCGTCGCCACCGATCTCGTTGAGGATGTCGATGTCGTACTGACGGGTGTAGGCGTCGTTGTTGACGAATACGAAGACGAGCGTCTTATCGTCGACGAAGGACTTAGGTCCGTGACGATAGCCCATGGAGGTGTCGTAGGAAGTGGCAACCAGGCCATGAGCAAGCTCGAGGATCTTGAGCTGGCTCTCCTGAGCAAGGCCGCCAAAGGAGCCGGAGCCAAGGTAGGTCACGCGGTTGAAGTCGCCAGCGAGGTAGTCGGCAACCTCAGACTCGCGAGCGATGACCTCCTCGCCCATCTTGGCGATGGTCTCGACCCACTCGGCCTTCTGCTCGTCGGAAGCCTCGTCAAAGATGAGAGTAGAGAGCAGGGTCATGCAGGTGTAGGAGCCGGTCATGGCGAAGCCCTTGTCGTTCGCGCGCGGGATGAGCAGCGTCAGCGCATTGGGATCATCGGCGGACTCGACGGCGAGCTTGCCCTCGGGCGCGCAGGTGATGTTGAGGAACTTGACGTTGTGGACGAGCTCCTTGGCAACGGCAACGGCAGCAAGGCTCTCGGGGCTGTTGCCAGAGCGGGCAAAGGAAACCACGAGCGTGGGATCCTCAGCGCGCAGGAAGTCGCGCGGGGCGCTCACGATGTCGGTCGTGGCGATGGGCTTAAAGTCGTAGAGATCAGTGTTGCCGGCGTGACGCAGATACGGGGCGCAGGTATCGCCAACATAGTCGGACGTACCGGCACCGGTGAAGACAACGGACAGACGGCCCTCGCCCATAGCGCGAGCCTCGGCCAGAAAGGCCTCGATGGCCTCCTTGTTCTCGCGATAGATGTTGAGCGTATCACGCCAAAGCTCGGGCTGCTGAGCAATCTCGGCCGTGGTGATCTGGGCGCCGAGCTCGGTGAGCTCCTCGACACTCTTCTCGAACATTTCTAATACCTCTCTCTAGAAGTAATCCTCTGACGTGCAATTATACACTTCGGTTGGTTATCTGGTAGTAACCAGTTAAATGCAAAGAATCATCATATGGAAACGATGCGAACACTAATCGCTGCGCTGGTGATAAACCTTGTATTTAAACTGATCGGCACGAGCAACCGAGAGCGTATACTCCACAACCTCGTTTGACTCGTTATACGTAGTCCTAACCAAATCGAGCACAGGCGAGCCCTCGACAATTTCCAAAAGGTGGGCATCGGTGGGACGGGCTATGCTCGCATAGAACTCCTCTTCGGCCACACGTATTTTTTGCTGAAAGTCTTGCTCAATCACATCGTAAAGCGGCTTACGCTCCAGCAGCGGTCGCTTTAGGGACAGAAATTGACGAACCGGTAGATAGCTGCGTTCGACCATCATGGGCATGTTGTCGGCAGAACGAAGGCGCTTGAGCTTAAAAATGCGATCACCGATACGCAATCCCATATGCTCGGCCAGATTCTTATCGGCCTCCATCTCGCAAAACTCGAGAATCGTGGTCTCGGGGTCACGACCCATCGCGCGCATCTGCTCGGTAAAGCTGTAGGACTGCATAAGATTGGTTGCCTTTGCCGAACGGTCGGTCACAAAGGTACCGCGACCGTGCTGCCGAACCACCAGTCCTAAACGCTCCAGTTCCTGCAGAGCCAGGCGTACCGTAGTGCGCGAGAGACCATAGCGCTCCGAAAGTTCGCGCTCGGAAGGAATCATGTCACCGGCGCGATATTCATGGTCAATCTTTTCGGTCAGAATATCGACCAGCTGATCGTACAGCGGTTGCTTACGCGCTCCGATCGCCATCCTATCCTCCCTTTTGCTCGAATTCGGCTAACTACCTAGGGTGTTAAGCATTATCTGTCTGCCACACCCGAATCATCGAGAAAACAAAAGCCGCGCGCTCTTTCGAGCACGCGGCTTTTAACATACACATGGCTTAAGGGGTCGGGGTGTGAGCCGCGTAGGGACACACCCCTCAAGCTAGAGCCTTACCAGATGCTCGGCCAGAGACCAAGCGGGCCAGCGCCCAGGATGCCAAGGACGAAGAGCAGGAGAATGCCCTTGGTCGGGGTCCAGCTGTGCTTAGCGAACATGTAGTAAAGCAGCAGCGTAAGCATAAGCGGGACGAGCTTGGGGACGATGGTGTTGAGGGTGTCGGCAACAGAGAAGTTGACCGGATCCTCGGTGACGGTACCGTAGGTAACGGACTCCATGCCGTTGCCCAGATCGGTGACGCCGCACTCGACAGCGTTGCCGTCGGCATCGGAAGCGGTAAGGGCGTTGCCGTCCTTATCGGTCATGGCGATGGTACCGGCCTCAGCGGTCTCGGTATCGATGCCCTCCATACCGGTGAAGTTCTTGGCCTCCTTCTCGGAGACGATCACGGTAGTAGCGGGGAGGCCACGGGTGGTGCCATTGGGGATCTGGAGGTTGATCTGGGTGCCACCCATGGTGACGACCAGGCAACCGACGACGAAGACGCCCATGATGGAAGCGGCACGCGTGAAGGCCTGCATGTTGGCGGTCAGAGCGTCAATAGCGCTGGTGCCAAGCTTGTAGGACCAGTTCATGAGCCAGAAGCGCAGAGCGAACTGGACGACGTTGAAGATCACCAGGAAGATGATCGGCGCAGCGGCATTGCCGTTGATGGCCATGTTGGAGGTGATGCCGGCCGTGATAGGCACAAGCGTCAGCCAGAACAGGGCGTCACCGATACCACCGAGCGGGCCCATTGCGGCGACGCGGACGGCGCGGATCGTGGGGATGTCAACCTTGTTCTGCTCGAGCGAAAGCACGATGCCCATAACAAAGGTGACAAGGAACGGATGGGTGTTGAAGAACTCCAGGTTGTGGCTCATGGAAGCCGCGAGGTCGTTCTTGTTGGTGTGGATCTTCTCCAGACCGGGGATGATGGAGTAGAGCCAACCGGCGGCCTGCATACGCTCGTAGTTGAACGAGGCCTGCAGGAAGCAGGAGCGCCAGGCCATCTTGTTGAGGGTCTTCTGGTCGAGCTGCGGAGCAGGAGTGAGATCCTCGTAGTGCTCCGGGATCACATACTCATTAGATGCCATCTTCGAAGTCACCTCCGTCAGAAACAGCTGCACCCTTCAGCTCGGTCTGCTGCTGGAAGTCCCAGAAAGCGATGCCGAAGCCGATGAGAGCGAGGATGAGCAGAGCAGGGGTTGCCAGAGAATCGTTGGCAACGGTGATGAGCGCGAGGCCGAAGCCCATGAGGAAGAAGCCCCACATATCGCGGTTCATCATAACCTTGAGCAGGACGGCGAAGCCGACGAAGCGCATCATGCCGCCCGCAGCGGACAGACCGGTCTGCAGCCAAGTCGGGATGGCAGAAGCGATGGTCTGACCGATGGTAGCGCCAGCGATGAAGAACAGGGTGACGACGACAGCGAAGATCAGGCCGAGCAGAGCCATAGCGAAGTAGTTCAGGCGCTCGATGCCCTTGGTGTCCGCGTTGTGAGCCATGTTATCGGCCGTGGACATAAGCGGGGACATAAGCGTGAAGACCAGGGTAACGCCAAGCTGGCCAAGCAGAGCGAACGGAATGGCGAGGCCGACTGCCGCGTTGGGCTCGAGGCCCGTGGCGATAGCGAGAATGGCTGCCATGATGCCGCCGATGACGGCGTTAGGCGGCTGAGCGCCTCCGATCGGCATGTTGCCGATCGTCATGAGCTGATAGGTACCACCCACGAGAAGACCGGTGTTGAGGTCGCCAAGGATAAGACCGATGACGGCGCCGGTGACGATGGGCTGATAGAGAGACTCGAGGAAGTCAAACTGGTCGATTGCCGCGATGAACGTGACGACGAAGACCAGAGCGATCTGGATGATCGAGTATTCCATCTTGCTCCTCCTTTCAAAATGTATGTACGCACTTTGGATTTCACGTACAGAACGTCAGGGTTTCACTCCTGACAACGTGGATCACGAGGATTACGAGAAGAGCTTGCTCGTGTCCTCAACAGGCGTGCTCGGAACGCGCCTGATCTCCAACTCCACCCCCAATTCCTGCAGCTCTTTAAACGCAGCGACATCCTCGTCGTTAACTGCGACGGAGGTGGCGACTTGGCGCTTTCCTTCCGACATGTGCATGTTGCCGATGTTTACCTTCTTTATAGGCACACCGCCCTTGACGAGCGTAAGCACGTCTTCCGGTGTTTCGGCCACGATGAAGATCTTCTGGCGCGGGCTCGCCTTGCCAATGACGTCGATGGTCTTCTGCAGAGAGAAGAAACGCGTAGCGACGCCGGCGGGAGCGGCCATCTTCATGAGGTTCTGGCGCATGGTGTTGGACGCCACGTCGTCGTTGGCGACGAGGATGAGGTTGGAGCCCAGGGTGGAGTTCCACTGGGTGGCAACCTGACCATGAACCAGTCGGTTATCGATGCGGGTAAGAAGAATGTTGGGTTCTGCCATGTTGATCAGCTTCCTTTCGTTATTTGCTGACGACAGTTACTTGATCTCCTGAATCGCGTAACGCGAAACATCTACGACGGCTCCGGATCGGACTTTGATCTGGACCTTCTCGCCTTCGATGCCTTTGACGGTTCCGTAGATACCGCCGGCGAAAAGAACCTCTTGACCCGGCTTGAGCTCGGTGTGCAGCTCCTTGAAGTACTTCTGCTTCTTCTTCATGTTGATTTGCGACCAGATGGTGTAAATCAAGCCCATGATGACAAGCAGGCCTAAAAGGGCGACCGAGGAGCTCAGGACGTTGGCTCCGAAATCGGCCATTAGATGCCGTCCTCGTCGCCGAAGATATCCTCTTCCTCGGAGCCGGCAACGGATGCGACCGTCTGGGCGGTGACGCCCGTCTGGCCAACGGTCACGGCCTGCTCGCCAAGCTCGGCGAGCGTGGCATTGCCGCGGAGGAACAGAAGCTCAATAACCATGGGAAGGTTGGTGCCAGTCAGAACCTCGACGTTGTCGACATCCTGGGCAATCATCATCGACTGGTTGAACGGGGTGCCGCCAAGCAGGTCGGTAAAGACGAGCACGCCATCGCACTCCTCGCGCATGGCGGTAATAGCGGCGCGGAGATCCTCACCGTAGGAAGCAGCCTGGTCGCCCTCAAAAGGAACGACGGTAAAAGCGGGCTGGTCGCCGGCAACCATAGCGATAGCGCTAGCTAGGCCGGGTGCGAACTGTCCATGACCGGTAAGAATAAAGCCAACCATTCAAATTTCCCTTCCGAAGGTGTGTACGATCTGAGTCCGATGATTTTCGGAAGCCAGCGGGCGCTCGCCCTTAAAGCTTCTTAGAAAGCGTTCTTTGAAGACCAGTGGTTTCTAAACTGGTAGGAACCACGTGACGTGTTGTTGTCACTATATCACCCCAGAAGAGGTCGCTTTCGTTGATTCATACGGTAAAACGTTTTTGCACCGCTCACGGTGATAAATCGACCGTTTACCGCTCGTTAATACTTCTACCTGCGGTTTTGAAACCGTTTCGAAACGCTTTGGCAAAAGAACGGATCTTTCCCGGTGTCTAAACAACGCAGGGCGGCTAAAAATAGCGTGTAGAAAAAATGCAGGTCATTGTGAAGATAAGTGAATTGGTCTTTTTGACTTAATACCAGTTAGAACCAGTTTTGAGATTATCGGTGAACGGTAGTTTTCGACCGTTCACCGGTTACTTGTAATCGTTTGCAGCTGTTTTCCCAGATGAATTAGGGAAACGCGATGAAGCGTTTGCGCGATCAAAGGAAATTTTGGCATTTGTCCTTATCCCCCGCGCGTCAAACTCCCGTATCCATAAGTGAGCCAATAGCTCACGCTAATCGTTTTCAATCATTACTTACTCAGTATCCGTAATTATTTATCGTTTATCGTTAATTCTGATATGATACAAGTATCATCCAAAACGCCGATTGGAGGGGTTATGGTCCATCGAAACGCGTCTATATCGAATGACACCATCAGCCGCGAACAGACGGTAGCCAAACTGAGGAAGCTCGCTCGCATCTGCAAATGGGCCACGATCTGCATTACCACCGCGCTCGCTCTGGGGCTCCTCGCAGTCATTGCGATTGACCTTCTACTCATATTGCCTGGCCTCTCCCAAGGCTCGTGTCTCCAATCCGTAGAACTTCAAGCCGGCGAAGGGCCGTGCCTTGCTATCGTCGGCACCGATGCGCAGGCCCCACTTATGCTCGTCGCACACGATGGTCACACTGCCATAGGGAGCCTCTTGATGACATGTCTCGCGCTTACCATCGCGCTAAGCGTGCGCAGGCTTTTCTTCAACATTGAAAAGGAAGGCAGGCCCTTTGACCTTGAATGTAACCAGACACTTCGTCGAGTAGGACATTTATTCCTTATCGGCGGAGTTGCCGTGAGGCTTCTTGGCGCCGTAATCACGGGAATGATACTCTCAGGATTTGGCGGCAGCTTTACGGATGCGTTCGTCGGCCAGTTATTCGAGCCCTCCATGCTCTTTGCAGGCCTGATTATTTGCCTGATTGCCAGCATCTTCCGCTACGGGTATATCCTGCAAAAACAAGATGACGAGTTGCTCTAGGGGGAATCCATGATTATTCTGCGGCTTGACCGCATGCTCGCCGAACGCAAGATCGCATCCAAAGAGCTTGCGGAACGCGTGGGCATCTCCCAGGTCAATATGTCACGCATTAAGACGGGCAAGGTTTCTGCCATACGTTTTTCAACTCTTGACGCGATATGCCGGGCACTCGACTGCCAACCAGGCAATGTACTGGAATATATATCCGACGATGAAGCCGATAGCCTTTTTGGACTTAAAGATGAATAGCCATAATTAAGCCGCCAATCACGCCCTCAACGCAAATAGCCCGCCAGAACGACTTCCGTACTGGCGGGCTATTTGCTGTCTATCGGCTAGATGCTCGATGAGCCGTACGACTCTTTACGCAAACAGGCCGTAGATGCTGATGTTGGCCTTGGCGTAGAGGCCGTTGGCGTACTCGGTCCACTTGGAGCTGGCGCTCGAAGCCTGCGAAGAGTACTGCTGGTAGGCAGTGTAATAGGCGGTCATGGCCTGCTTGTAGGTAGCGCTATCGGCCGTAAAGGCATCGTCAGCGAAGGCCTTGGCATAGGTGCTATCGGCGTCCTTCCAGGTGCCCTTTTCGCTATCCCACTCGTCGCCGGCAAGTTTGATGATGTAGTCGGCGTAGTCCTTGCTCGCGGTCTCCTCGTTGCCGTCAGCAGGCTCGGTCGGGGCGGTCGGCATGCTTGCGGAGCTATCGCCCACCTTCTTCTTGTAGAGCTTCTGCAGCGTCGCGGACTGACGGACGATCTGCTTGGCCTGGTCCTTGGACACGCCGTACTGCGTGGCCATGGTCTTGTAGTCGGAGGTGCCGATGGAATCCTCGGCGTACTTCTTCATCTCCTTGGAAGAGACGGTGATGCCCTCGTCCTCGGCAGCATCGAGCAGAATCTTGTTGCGTACGTAGGACAGGATGACGTCGGCAGAGGGAGCGGTGTAGTTGCCATCGCCATCCTTGACGGTGTCGAGGCTGTACTGGCTCTCGATGGCCTCGCGCGCGGTGATGTCGCTCTTCTTGCCGTTGTAGCTGTAGCTTGCCACGGTCGAATCAAGCTGGTCCTCAGTGAGGGTCGCCGAGCCGACGCCCTTCCCGCCAAAGCCGCCATTGCCGATAAAGAAGCCGACCACGGCAGCGATCACGACTGCGACCACAAAGGCGGCAATCATCGTCTTCTTGTGCTTTGATGCATGGTCGTCCGCGTCGGAGTCGTCGTCCTCGTCCTGTTCCTCGGGCATGAGGTTTTCGTCGGCGGCGTCCGCGACGATCTTTGCCTCCAGGCGAGCGTCCTCCTCCTCGGCCGTCGTACCGGCAGCAATGTGCTCGGCAGACGTACCGGCGACCAGATCGATCTTCTCCTCCTCATCACCGTCGGGGCCTTCGCCGCGCTCGATGATCTGGATGCCGTCGATCTCGTCCTTCTCGTCCTTCTTTTGAATCAGACCCATATCAGTTACTCCTTGTTAGGAAACATAGTCCGCAATAGAATACGCCCGACAGAGCGCCGGGCGTATTGATTCTCAGGTTATACGCAAACACTTAAGTACTATTTAGGCGTTTGCAGTCTGCATGCCTTAGGCCAGGTGCGCGATAACGGCATCGGCAAAGGCCTGCGTGCCCACAGCGCCCTCAACGGAGCCGGTCTGGGCACGACGAACGTCGCCGGTAACCTGCTCACCCTCGTCGAGCGTGGCAGAAACGGCGGCGCGAATGCGATTGGCCGCGTCGTTCTCGCCCAGGTGATCGAGCATCATGGCCGCAGAGAGGATCTCGGCCGTGGGGTTGGCGATATCCTGGCCAGCGATATCGGGCGCGGAGCCGTGCGTTGCCTCGAAGATGGCGCAGTCGGCACCGATGTTGGAGCCGGGGGCCATCCCTAAGCCGCCCACCAGGCCGGCGCACAGGTCGCTCACGATGTCGCCGTACAGGTTGGGCAGCACCAGGACATCGAAGTCGTTGGGGTTCTGGACCAGGCCCATGCAGGTGGCGTCGACAATCTTGTCGTTGAACTCGATATCGGGATAGTTGGCGGCCACCTCGCGCGCAACGCGCAGGAACAGACCGTCGGTCGCCTTCATGATGTTGGCCTTATGCACGCCCGTCACCTTTTTGCGGCCGCAGCGGCGGGCATACTCAAAGGCATACTCCACAATACGGCGGCTCTTGGCGATAGAGATCGGCTTGATTGAGATGGCGGAATCCGCAGCGAAGGTCTTCTGGCCCGAGCGCTCGACGAGCTGCGAGAGCTCCTCGACCTCGGCAGCGCCCTCATCGAACTCGATGCCGGCGTAGAGGTCCTCGGTGTTCTCGCGCACGATAACCAGGTCGACATCGCGGAAACGCGAGCCGTCGCCCGGCTGCGACAGGCAGGGGCGCACGCAGGCATACAGGTCGAAGTGTTTGCGCAGGGCCACGTTGACGCTGCGGAAACCCGTACCGACCGGCGTGGTGATGGGGCCCTTGATGGCAACCTTGGTCTCGGCGACCGCATCGAGCACGTGCTGGGGCAGTGGCGTGCCAAACTCGTCCATGACGCCGGCACCGGCCTCCTGGACGTTCCAGTTGATCTGGACACCGGTGGCCTCGACCACGCGGCGCATGGCCTGCGTAATCTCGGGACCGATACCGTCACCGGGGATCAGGACTACATCGTGCGCCATAATCTGTTACTCCTCGTCTTCGGCGGCCTCAGATTTTTTAACGCTAGCACGCTTCTTCTTTTTGGAGAGATCCAGGCCAAAACGTTTAACAAGCATTTCGCAAATCTCGCTCGAACGGGCCTTGAGATAGCTGCCCTTGCCGTTCTCGGCGTCGAACTTAAGGCGCAGCGCGAGCTTCTCGGCAACCTCGGCGTCGATCTCGCCCTGGCAAAACTCGTACAGGCAACCGAGCATGTCGCGATACTCGAGATCACCGTGGTAGCACTGGATGGCCTCGTCCAGGATGGGCCAAGCCTCGCGCGAACGCTCGACACTCGTGGCGCCCCACACGCACAGCAGGCGGAAGGCGGCATAGCGCAGCGTGGAGGAGATCTCGTCGAACAGTGCAGTCTCGGCGCCCTCAAAGGCATCGCCCAGCTGCTCGGGGCAGGTGGTGGCGAGCGCCGTCAGGGCATCGAGGGCCTCCCAGCGGGTCTGCGCCTCGGGGCGGTCGAGCGCCTCGATCAGCGCGGGCACGCAGGGCACGACGCGCTGCGGATCGCGCTCGGCAAGCAGGTGCAGCACGCGGGCGGCAAACTGGCGGATACGGCGCGTGGGGCAGCCGAGCTCCTTGACCAGGCGGTCGACGGCGTTCTCGTTCTCCTCTGCCAGCTGGAGCTGTGCCAGCTCCTCGTCGGTGAGCTGTTCGTCTTTGTTTTCTGCCATAGTTACCTCTTCTTACTATTTTTAGCGTGCTTGCCAGCACCCTTGCTGTCATCGGTGACCGAAATGAGCTGTCGGTCGGCCGCGCCATTGCGACGCGCACGGCGGCGCTCCTCGGCGTCGCCCGCGTCGGCGGCGGCGCGATGAGCCTTGTTGACGTTAAAAACCTCGTCGTGCTTGCGCCATGGGCCGACGGACTCGCCAAAGCTCATCTTAAGGCCGGCGATAAAGCCGCCGAGCCAGCCAATCGGCGCAAACTGCACCAGCGGGAACAGTGAAAACACCCAGGTCAGCAGGACGACTGCCGCCGCTCCTGCAAAGTTGGCAATCCAGTAGTCGCGCTTGGTGATCACGCGCTTTTCGCACGCCCACTGGCCGCACAAAAAGCCGATGTAGATCGCAAAGAGAAAGAGCACCAGCGCAAGCACCACGAACGTCCAGCTCATGGGCACTACTCCCCGTGATGGTGGCCGCAGCAGCACTCGTGGCCGTCGTCATGGCCGTGGCCGCCGCAGCACTCGTGGTCCTCGCCGTGATGGTGACCGCAACCGCACTCATGGTCGTCGCCGTGCTCGCCGCAACCGCAGCCTTCCTCGTGAGCACCATGCTCCTCGGGACGATACTGCGACCAGTCCAGACCGGCGGCGATGGCGTCGGCCTCCTCCTTGTAGAGGACCGTGATGGCCTGGGTGCCCAGCTTGGCGCCACCGATGGCGTCGAGCATGTCGTAGAGCGTAAAGGCGACGTCGGCGCCGGGCAGCGCGAGCTCGCGATCGTCAGCATAGGCGAGAGCCAGGCGCAGGTCCTTAATGAAGTGCTCGACCATAAAGCCGGGTTTGTAGTCGCCGTCGAGCGCCTTGGGAGCCAGGCTCTCCATGGCGCCGGACTTACCAGTGCCGCCCAGGATCATCTGACGGGTCTTCTCCAGGTCAAGGCCGCTCAGCTCGGCAAATGCCATGGCGTCTGCCATGCCGACCATGCAGGCGCCCAGCGACACCTGGTTGGCGAGCTTGGCAGCCTGGCCCTTGCCGGCGCCGTCGAAGCAGCAGATGTTTGCCGCAAAGGTGGAAAGGATATCGCGGACCGGCGCGATGTCGTTCTCGGTAGCGCCCACGATAGCCGTGAGCGTGCCGGCGATAGCACCCGACTCGCCGCCGGTGACAGGGCAGTCAAACGCCATGCGACCAGAAACCTGGGCGGCCTCGGCAATGTCGCGCGCCAGCTCAGGCGAGCTCGTGGTGAGGTCGATCAGGACCGCGCCGGGCTTAGTGCACGCGAGCAGGCCGTCGCCCGCCAGGTAGAGCTCCTCGACCTCGGAGGGATAACCCACCATGGTAAAGACGACGTCGGCGTTCGCCGCGGCATCTGCCGGCGTATCGGCCCAAACGGCACCGCGCTCAACGAGCGCTGCAGCCTTGGACTTGGTGCGGTTGTTGACCGTGACGGGATAGCCAGCGTCCAGAATGTGGCCGGCGATGGGGGCACCCATAATTCCGGTGCCGATAAATGCGACAGAGAGCTTGTTTGCCATGAAACCTTTCCTTTTGGGTTGGGTGTTATTACCAGGTTGAATACTCGGTGCCAGCGTTTGGGCTGTGAGTTGGGATCGATTACGGCCGCGTTACTTGCCTACTGGCCGCGCACGCGGCGGGCAATGCGGTCGGAAAGCGACGCCTTGTCGGCGCGGTTCTTACCCCAAAACGCACAGCCCACCATGCCGGGGCCCACATGCGAGCCGATGGTGGGGCCCACGGAACCGCGAATGATCGTGACGTCGGCGCAGCCCTCCTCCTTGCGGATGGCGGCCTCGAGCCAGTCGCCGTCCTTCTCGGCATCGGCCGTCATGATGGCGATGGGCATGGTGCGATCGGGCACGTAGTTCTCGCGGAACGACTTGAGGATGGACTTGAGCGCCTTCTTGCGGCCGCGGTTGACGCCGATCAGCGACAGCGAGCCGGCCAGGTCGTAGGACAGCTCGGGCTTGACATCGAGCTTTGCCGTGAGCTGCGCCGCCGCGGGCGGAATGCGACCGCCGGCAGCCAGTGCGTCGAAGCTCTCGAGCGTAAAGTAGCCGTGGACGTAGGTCTTTGCCTCGTTTGCCCAATCGACCAGCTGCTTGGCGGTCAGTCCCGCCGAACGCTGGCGCACGGCCTCGAGCGCCAGGAGCGCACCGGTCGCGCAGGGCAGAGCGTTGTCGACCACGTAGAGCTCAAAGTTGGGATACTCGGCGCGCACGGCATCTGCCGCCTGGCACGCGGAGTTGTAGCTCGACGACAGCGCCGAGGTAAAGCACAGGTAGACCGTGGGCGTGCCCTCTTTGGCGCACTCGGTAAAAAACTCGATATAGCGACCGAGCGACACAGCCGAGGTGGACACGCGGGCACCGGCGCGCATGCGGTCGTAGAACTCCTTAGGGCTCATGCTCGACCAGATGTCGTCTGTGCGCTCCTCGCCATCGATAATGAAAGGGAAACCCAGGATATCGACATCGAGGTTCGCGGCGACCTCGGGGCTAAAGTCGCAGCAGGTATCGACGACGATGCGGCAACGGTTCGAATGACCGGCGGATGCGGCCTTGTCCATCAAAGCGACTCCTTACGTAAAAAGGCGGCCACCCGCATGGGATGGCCGCCAACCGTTAACTCATGCAAGTTAACGTATTTTACTCGTCAAGTGTTTCGATGCGGGGCTTGATGATGCCATATCCACCATTCTTACGGTGATACACCACATTGATGAGGCCAGTCGTCGCGTTCTCGAACACGTAGAAGTC